>JAKSDN010000523.1 GCA_022360075.1 Kiloniellales bacterium
CAAGTTGTCAGGCTATCGTCATTCCGATTGCCGACGGCATTTTTTACTTGTCGGCTTGGCGCCGCTCGCCTTCGGCGTTTCGCTCATCGCCTGGTCCGCGGCCACACTGGCCGAGCCCATGAGTCGGAAGGCCCTCGACGAAGTCGGCGGGGCATCGGCTCCTGTAAGCCTCGAGGCGACGGAGCCCGCGGCCGGCGACTTGGAGGGGGCGTCGAGCTTGGCGGCCTTGCCGATGCGCTCCGACAACGCCTGGACGCTGCCGATCGTGCCGACGATCGCTGTCGAGGCCGTGCCGCTTTCGGCCGAGCCCCATGGCGAGGTCGACGGACAGCAGGTCGCCGAGGCTCGGGGAATCGACGTCCCGGTGCCGCACGACTGGGGGGACGCGGGCGACGACGAGGAGTCTGCCGACGCCCCGCCCGTCGTAACGCTGCCGCCGACCATGCTGGTCGGCCCCGGCGACACCTTGCAGATCCTCGTTTGGCGTCAACCGGAACTCAGCACTAGCGCGCTGGTCCGGCCGGATGGCCGGATTTCAATTCCGCTGGTCGAGGATCTCTACGTCGCCGAGAAAACCTACCAGGAGGTGGCCGACGAATTGGAACGTCGGCTGTCGACCTTCGTGCTGGACCCCCAGGTGACCGTCACCCTGGCCTCTGGGCTCGGGAGCCTGTCGCAACAGATCCGGGTTCTGGGTGAAACGACCAGGCCCACGTCGGTCGCCTTTCGCGCCGGTATCTCGCTACTCGACGTGATCACGGAAGCAGGCGGCCTTTCGCCCTTTGCCGCCGGCAACGATGCGGTCGTGTTGCGTCGCGAAGATGGCGTGTGGAAAGAGATTCCCGTGCGCCTCAGCGATCTCGTGCGCGACGGCGAAATCGGCGCCAACATGGCGATGCTGCCGGGCGATGTCCTGATCATTCCCGAAGGATTCTTCGTCGGTACCTGGCGTCAGTTCGAGTCGGCCAGCACCAGCATGACGATCACGGACAACGTCGATCTCGAGCCCGATGATGACAAGAAGGCCGCCGTCATCAACGAGCTCACTTACACGAGGAACATCCGCGGCACGACCGCGCGCTTTTCCGCGGCATTGAACTCCAGAACCACGCTGCGCCGGGACTCCTCGGACGAGAACATAGACTTGGACTCGACACTAGCGGGCACGGCGACCGCAGAACTGCTGCCCGACCACGTTTTCGTCGACTTCAACGTGTCGCTGAGCCAGGAGCGCGACGACAACGAGGAACGTTCGTCGGTGTCCTCGGCCAACCTGCTCAATCGAGACACGGTCGCGAACATCCAGATCAGCCCTTACTTGCGCAATCGTATCGGCCGCTACGCCCAATCGGAGCTGCGCTATAGAGGGCGCCAGTTCCTGACCTCATCCGAGAACTCGTCCAACAGTACGCTTCAGCAGCTCTCCGCGGCCCTGTCGAGCGGACCGGAATTCAACACGGTCCGCTGGGCCGTGAACGCATCCACTTCGCTGGATTCCCGCTCGGACAGCGACGACGTCAGGCGAACCGACGTAACCTCCAGCGTGATCTACAGCGTGTCGCGGACGGTCGGTCTGCTGGGCACCTTGGGCTACCAGGTCTTCGACGACGGCAACTCGTCGAACGACATCAACGAACCGATTTGGAGCATCGGCGCCAACTACCGCTCGGCGCGGGGCTCCGGTGCGCAGCTCACCTACGGCCAGCAGGACGGCCAGCAGAGCTTCGCCGGCACGGCGACCTACGTCGTCAGCAGCAGAACCAGCGTTCGCGCTTCCTACAATGAGACGCTCCAAACTTCGCAGGAGAGAATCACCCGGGATCTGATCTTGCTGGAGGTGTCGCCCACTGGCGTGCTGATTGATAGTCGGACGGGACTACCCTTCGATCCCAACACGAGCCCTTTCAGGATTGATGATCGCACGACCCGGACCAGACAATTCACCGTCTCCGCGACCCATGCGAGAGGACGGGATTCGATCAACGCCATTGCCTCCATTCAAAGGCAGGAGGAAGAGGGTGCGGCGGGCGCCGGTCAGAACGACGAGGACGCGCGCTTTGCCTTCACCTGGAACCGAACACTCAACAGGAACGCGAGCCTGAGCACCACTGGCACGGTCAGCCGCAGCGAGCTCGATCGAAACCCCGACCGTACCGACACGACGGTTACCCTGCGATCGCGGCTGTCCTACCGCCTGTTCCAGAATCTCAGCGCGAACGTCCAATACGGGTTCCAGAACCGCTTCTCGACGGATGACGATGAGGAGTTCACGGAGAACGTCGTCACCGTGGGTGTCCAAGCTCGGTTCTGAGTTGCGTGTGAGCGCTGGCGCGTGGCCGGAGTGATGCCTTGGCTTTGACGGACCGGCGCTCTCCGGCGCGCCTCGCGGATGGGGCGAAGCCACGTCTGCTCGTCGTGATCGACACCGAAGAGGAGTTCGATTGGGACCGGCCGCTGTCCCGCTCGAACACCGCCACGCGCAGCATCGCCGCCCAGGTTCGGGCTCAGGAGATCTTCGCCAAGCACGCGGTCACGCCCACCTACGTGATCGATTTCCCGGTGGCAACGGATCCGGCGGCCGCCGGCCTGCTGCGCGAGTTCGCAGAGGACGGCCGCTGCGTCATCGGCAGTCACCTGCATCCTTGGGTCAACCCGCCGCACGACGAGGCGGTCACACCCGTCAACTCCTACCCGGGGAATCTCGAGCGGAGTCTGGAGAAGGCGAAGCTGGAGGTCCTGACCGAGAGCATCGCCGAACACTTCGGTGCCGCGCCGACGATCTACAAGGCGGGGCGCTACGGCGTCGGGCCGCGCACGGCGGGAATCCTCGAGGAACTCGGCTATCGCATCGACCTCAGTGTCGTGCCCTATACCAGCTTCACGGCCGATGGCGGGCCGGACTTCAGAGGCTTCGATTTCCCGCCGTTCTGGTTCGGCGAGGCAGATCGGCTGCTGGAAATTCCCGTGACCTGCGGCTTCTGCGGCGCGCTGCGCTCGATGGGCCGCGGCTTCTTCCCCTGGCTTTCGGCGCCCTTGGGCATGAGCCTGCACCTTCCCGGGATCGCCTCCCGGCTCGGCCTGCTCGAGCGGATCCGGCTTTCCCCCGAGGGCGCCGGCTTCCAGGATCTCCGGCGGCTCGCGGACAGCCTTCTGGAGCAGGGATGCCAAGTTTTCTCGCTGACCTACCACAGCCCCTCGCTGGCGCCCGGCCACACGCCCTACGTCCGCGACGAGCACGAACTTGAGGCCTTCCTGGAGACGATCGAGCGTTTTTTGGATTACTTCATCGGCGCGAAAGGCGGCGAGCCCACGACACCGGAAGCGCTCTATGCGGACCTCGAGTCCGCGAGGGCTCGCTAGACCAGGACTTCGGCGGCGGCCGGGTGGCTCAGGAAGGCGGCGGGGCTGGCGGTGAGTCCATAGGCGCCGGACTGAAAGACGACGACAAGATCGCCGATCTCCGCGGCCGGCAGCGAGACCTTGTCGGCCAGCAGATCCAACGGCGTGCAGAGGCAGCCGACGACGCTCACCACCTCCTCCGGCGCGCCGTCGCCGAGGCGATTGCCGATCGCGACCGGGAAGTTGCGCCGGATCGTCTGGCCGAAGTTGCCGCTCGCCGCGAGGTGGTGGTGCAGGCCGCCGTCGGTGACCAGAAAGACCTCGTCCTTGGAGATCTTGCGGTCCAGGACGCGGCAGACGTAGATCCCGGCCCCGCCGACCAGATAGCGGCCCAGCTCGACGATCAGCCGTGCCTCGGGCAAGGCTGCTTGGGCCCTCGGCATGACCGCCGCAAGGCCCCGGCCGACGGCCGCGATGTCGAGCGGCTGGTCCTGCGGGAAGTAGGGGATGCCGAAGCCGCCGCCCATGTTCAGCAGCCGGATCGGGCCGGGCGCGTCGGCGGCCAGCTCGATGGCATGCTCGATCGTCTTGGTCTGGGCCTCGGTGATGGTCTCGGCATTCAGGTTCTGGGTGCCGGTGAAGATGTGCAGGCCCCGGAATTCGATGTCGGCCTTGCCGATCGCCTTGAACAGTGCCGGCACCCGCTCGCTGTCGATGCCGAACTGCCGGGCCTGGCCGCCCATGCGCAGGCGCGCGCCGCGCAGCTCGAAGCTGGGGTTGACGCGCACCGCGACCCGCGGGCGCAGGCCCAAGGCCCGCCCGGCCTCTTCCAGACCGGCGAGCTCGGTCTCCGATTCGATGTTGACCGTAATGCCGGCCGCGACGGCTTGGCGCAGCTCGTCCTGGGTCTTGCCCGGTCCGGCGAAGCTGATCCGCTCGGCCGGCATGGCGGAATCCAGCACGGTCTTGAGCTCTCCCGCCGAGGCCACGTCGAATCCCTCCACCAGGCCGGCCATGTGGCAGACCAGGGCCGGCATGGGATTGGCCTTGACCGCGTAGCTCACCCCGACCTGCGCCGGCAGATGCTGGCGAAGCAACGCGATCTGGCGATCGATCAGGTTGCGGTCGTAGGCATAGAAGGGCGTGCGGCCAACCCGAGCGGCCAGGCGGGACAGGGGCATGCCGCCGATCTGGAGGCTCCCGTCGACAACGGGAAAGCCGTTCGTTTCCGGCTGCTCTTGCTTCGGCAATGCGGTCATCCGGCGGGTTCCTTGAAAAGGTCCTCGAGTGATTTGGCCAGACCGGCCCGGTCGATCTTGCCGTTAGCATTACGGGGCAGCGGAGTCTGCTCGATAATCCGTTTCGGCACCATGAAAGCGGGGAGCTCCCGGGCACAGACGCCGAGCAGGGCCTCGCCGTCGAGCTTACCCTGAGCCGGGGCGCTGGCGACCACCACGATCGCTTGGCCTAGCGTCGGATGGGGCACGCCGAGCGCCGCCACCTCGCCCACCTGACCGCTGGCGTGGATCACGCTCTCCAGCTCGGTCGGGCTCACGCGATAACCGGAAGTCTTGATCATCTCGTCGTTGCGGCCGACGAAGTAGAGATAGCCTTCCTCGTCCCGCCGCACCTGATCGCCGGACCAGACGGCGACTTCCGGGCGCGGCACGCCCGCCTCGGCGATCGGCCAGGGGCGAAACTTCTTGGCCGTCGCCTCGGGGTCGTTCCAGTAACCGAGAGACACGAGGGGGCCACGATGGACCAGTTCGCCGGCCTCGCCCGGATCGCAGGGCGCGCCGTCCGGCCGCACCACCGCGATCTCGACGTTGGGGATCGCCTTGCCCATGGAATTGGGCCGCGCGTCGACTTGATCCGGGTCCAGATAGGTGGAGCGAAAGGCCTCGGTCAGGCCATACATCAGGTAGGGCTTGGCCTGGGGCAGGCGACGGCGGAGCGCCTCCAGCGTGCCGCGCGGCATGTGCCCGCCGGTGTTGGCGAAGTAGCGCAGCGAGCGGGCCGCGCCCTCCGGCCAGTCCAGCTCGATGAGCTGAGCCCAGAGCGGCGGGACGCCGGTCAGTCCGGTAATCTCGTAGCGGCCGCAGGCCCGCACCACGTCGCGCGGCAGCAGGTAGTTCAAAAGCACGACCTCGGCCCCGACGTTGAAGGCCGTGGTCAGTTGGCTGAAGCCGGCATCGAAGCTGAGCGGCAGGACGCTGAGGATGCGGTCTTCTCGATGGTTGCCGAGATAGTGGCTGACGCTCTGGGCGCCGGCGATCATGTTGTCGTGGGAGAGCACGACACCCTTCGGCATGCCGGTCGAGCCCGAGGTATAGAAGATCGCCGCGACGTCGCTGCGGATCGCCCCGTGGCCGCTTCGTCCGCTCGGGGGTGCGGCGGCGATCAGGGCCTCCCAGGTCAGCAGCTCGACGCCCGTCGGCGCCAGCTCGCGAAGCTCGCCGTCGAGGTCGCCGGTCAGCGCCAGGAGCTTCAGCGCAGGACAGTCGGCCAGCGACGAGGCGAGGGCGCGGAGGCGCTGGCCGGAGGTGACCAGGGCCCGCACCGCGCAGTGGCGCAGGATGTACTCGACCTGCCCGGCCTTCAGCACCGGGTTGATCGGCACGAAGCTGCAGCCGGCCGCCGCCGCGGCCATCATGGCGACCACGGTCTCGGGGCTCTTGTCCAGATAGACCCCGACCCGGTCGCCACGCCGTAGATCGAGGGCCATCCAGGCGCGGGCCAGAGCCTCGGTCTCCGCCGCGAGCGCGCCATAGGTCAGGGTACGCTCGCCGAGGCGCAATGCCGGGGCGTCCGGGTCCCGCGCCGCGGCAGCGAGAATCAGGTCAGACAGCCGTTCGAGCATGTCGTGAAGCTCTGAACTCCCGTTCGTCCCTCTTCGGACTTGTCGCTCGGTTCTCGGGCAAGCCGCGCGTCAGTCAAGAGGCACCTCGGACCGGCTCTCCCGGCCGCCGTGCCAGAGTCGCCGCAAGGCTGTCGGAGCGATGTGCCGAAGCGCGGCCAGGCCGCCGCGAAGGCTGCGCGTGTTGCAGGCGAGGATCGCCCGGCGGTCTCGGTGCTTGGACATCCACTCACGCTTGTAGGACTCGTCTCCGGACCCGAAATCGACCTCTCGCACCCGGTCCCGGTCGAGCGCGGCCTCCATCATGTGCCAGGTCAGGATCGTACCGGCCGACAGCTCCCGATAGTCTTCGTCGTGAGCCAGCTTGTAGATCGTGGCGACGCCCTGCCAGACGATCCACAGTTGCGCTGCGATCGGCACGCCGTCAAGGCAAATGGAGCCCAGACGAAGCGCGCCCAACGCGGCGCAGGTTCTTGCCAGATCCGCCATGAATCCCGGGAATTCCTCCGGGTCTTTCCAGCTCTTGGCGTAGACGGTCTCGTAGGCGGTGATCGCCCGATCCAAGCCGTCATGGGAATCGACAAGATCGAAACGCACGGCGCCCGCACGCGCGAGCTTCTTGCTCCGCCGCTCGATCGTGTTGCGCAGTCTGGAAGGCCTGCTGGCCAAGTAAGCGCGCGCGTTGCATCCGGCCGTCGGATGGTACCAGTTCCGAAACCGGAAGTATGACGAAACCGCGTATCCCTCGTCTCTCAGCGCATCGATCATGGTTTGAAGGTGAGGGTGCTCGGCCGCCAGCGGTTCGAGCTGGAGAACGTCAAAGCGCGCGCCTGTTCCGGACAGGCCGCGAACCATCTCTCTGACCTGTGTGGGACCAGATTCCTCGATGGCCAGCATGGGGTCGAACTGAAGCGAGTAGAAGTTGGTGAGACCGCGTCTCGACCGCTGCCCGCTAAGCCCTTGCGCCGGGCGGTCGCAGCCGACGAAGACGGCCGAGGGTCGCTCGGCGTCATGGCCGTCGTGCAGGCCGGCCACCACCAGTCGCTCGTCGTGTCGAAGCATCGTCCTCGCCAGCAGCTCGAACCATGCGACGGAGTAGAAGAAGGACCGCTGCGATGCGGCCTCGAGCACATCGCGATAGCCCTGCGGTAGCTCGTTGAAGCTGTCATGCAGACGCAGCTCGACCATCGCGGGATCCTGCTGAGTAACGACACTGAGCGGGCGAGCGCCGAATCGCTGCCGCGTCGCCCCTCACCGAGCGGGCACAAGCCGAGCGGTCTCGAATGAACGGCATCGCCATCGGCAACTCCAGATCTCCGCGAGTCACCAGGACGCCAACCAATCTCTCGTTCGATCCGCAACCGCGTCACGCCATTCGCGCCGCGAGAAGGTGTGATCGGCCTCTTCGACGTCGAAGCGCTGCACCCGGCTATCGGACAGCAGGCGCTGCCAGTCGTCGGAAGCGGCCACCGTATCCTCGAACTCACGCGCCGTCAGGTCGTTGCCGCTCAGGATCAAGAGCATGCGCCCGGCAAAGCCCTCGAGGCCAAGGCGCATCCGTTCGGGAAGCGGCAGGTTGCTTGGC
>JAKSDN010000693.1 GCA_022360075.1 Kiloniellales bacterium
CGCGCGGCCTCCAGAGCCTCGAGGTTGCTCAGGTGGGAGACCTTGATCTCCTCGGCGAGCACGTTGAAGGAATGGGCGAGCTCGCGCAGCTCCCGCGGCGCCAGGCGCCCGGGCTGCGGCGCAGCGACGCCAAAGCGGCCGGCGGCATTGGCGTTTGCGGCCTCGACGATGGGCAGGATCGCACGCGTGATATAGCCGCTCAGGGCCCAGCTCACGAGCGTGGCGAAGAGGATGCCGCCGGCCATGATCAAGGCGATCACACTGCGCTCGGAGGCGGCGCGCTGGGCCAGCTCCGAGAGCGGTTGGACCACCATCACGCCCCAGCCGGTCTCCGGGACGACCGTGAAACCGGCGATCATCTGCGCCTGCTTGGCGGGTGAGAAGAAGGGCAGGATGCCGGACTCGCCCGCGACCATGCGCGCGACCGGCTCGACCGCGGTCAGGTCCTTCATCGAAAGGCGCCACTCGGCCTTGGAATGGCCCAGCACGCGCCCGAACTGGTCGACAATCGCGGCATGACCGAGATCACCGAACTTGATCGAGCTTTGCAGGCCGACGAAGTGATCGACCGCGAGCGCGGCCATCGAGAGGAAGCCGTCGCCCTCGTCGGAGACGAGGAACAGCGTCGGCCGACCGAGGCCGTCCGGCATCACGCCGGTCAGGGTCACGCCGTCGATGCGGCGCTCGGACTCTGCGGCCTCCAGGATGGCCGCGATCGGACCGGGTTCGAACTCGGGCTCGGGCCCGACCTGCCGGACCACTTGCAGGTCGCCGGAGCGGACCCAGAAAATGCTGCGGAAGTGCTGGAACGCCAGATGATCGACCAGGCCGGGCGAGAGCGCCTCGATGCGCCGCTGCAGGCGGGCCAGCGAGAACGACGAGAGCACATCGGCGGCATAGCGCGACAGGTCGGCGCTCACCTGATGGGCGAGCAGCAGGTGTTTCTCGTTGACCGCCTCGACTTCCTTGTCGTAGGCCGTGCGATCGAACCAGATCGCCAAGGCGGCGATCGGCAATGCGGTGATGATCGTGAAGGCCAGCGCCAGAATGGTGCGGGTCTTCATCGCATCGAGCCGCCGATGGGGTTGGGGTATGGGGCCTTTGGGCCGATCCCCTTTTGCCCATGAAGCAAGGTCGCGTCGTCCCTTTCTACGCGGCCGGGAAGTCCGGCGTTGGACCCGCCCCGCACGCGACGCCACGGCGTCCGAGCGGGCACCTTATCTCCATCTCCCCAAGTCAAGTTTTCCGAAAGTAAGGTTAACGACTGGTTAACGAGGTTAACTGTTTGAAATAAATAAAATTTTATCCGAGCTGACCTACTTGCCGAACGCCAAACGACCGCGCAGCTTGACCAAGGCGATGGTTCGGATTTGTTAGAGTCCGACTCGAAATGAACTCTTTGAGATCAATAAGTTGCCTTACTTCGTTTGTCATCACCGGGCTTGACCCGGTGATCCAGATTGGCGCCTGGCTCAAGCGATGCCTGGATTGCCGGATCAAGTCCGGCAATGAAATGTGAAGAGGTTCTTGGCTCCAAGCTCTTGTTCCGAAAGCAATCATTTTGGGTCAGGCTCTTAGGCCACTTCGACCACAGCCATCATCCCGGCGGCCTGGTGCTCGAGGATGTGGCAATGGAACATCCATAGACCAGGGTTGTCGGCGACGAAGGCCACCTCGACGGTCTCGTCCGGGGCGACCGGCAGGGTGTCGTGCCAGAGCCGGTGGGGCACCGGCTCGCCGTTGCGGCTTAGCAGGCGCACATGGTGCCCGTGCAGGTGCATCGGGTGCTCGAAGGCGGTGTCGTTGCGGATCGTGATGATCTGGCTGCGGCCCCGCTGAAAGCGGAACAGCGGATTGGCCTTGAGGTCGTCGCCGGCGGCGATCCCGTTCATGGCCCAGACCCGGCCGCGTTGCGCTAGCGCGTGCGGGCCGAGCTCGCGGCCGTTCAGCATGGCCGCGCGCAGCCCGCCCATGGCGCCGCCGACGAGCACCAGCTCGTGCCGCTCGGCGTCGCGCAGGTCGGGCTCGGGCAGCGCGTTGGGCGGCAGGCGCATTGGCGCGTCGAGCGGCGCGCTGCGGCGCGGTTCCCCTTCGTCATAGGCGATGTCGAGCAGGCGGTAGGCAAAGTCGCGGTAGTAGTCGTCGCGCAGCGTGAAGCGTTCACCGGGATCGCGCTCCAGGTCGACGATCAGGTCGCAGCGCGCGCCGGGCGTCAGGACGACGCGGCCCTCGGGCGCCTCGTGCGGTCTGCAGGGCTGGCCGTCGACGGCGACGACGGTCGGCCGATGTCCCTCGAAGACCAGCGCGAAGCCGCGCGCGTTGGCGACGTTGACGAGGCGCAGCCTGACCCGCTCGCCGGCGCGCACGGGCCAGGCC
>JAKSDN010001097.1 GCA_022360075.1 Kiloniellales bacterium
CGGCGTCAACATCAATTGGCTCTACACCCTGGTGTTCGGCATCGGCGCCATGCTGGCCGCCCTGGCCGGGGTGATGGCGGGGCCGATCTATGCCGTCGAGGTCGGCATGGGCGAGAGCATCCTGATCCTGACCTTCGTCGTCATCGTGATCGGCGGCATCGGCTCGATCCGCGGCGCCTTCGTCGGCTCGTTGCTGGTCGGCCTGGTCGATACGCTCGGCCGAGCCTTTCTGCCCTCCGGCCTGAAGC
Organism: Kiloniellales bacterium; assembly: GCA_022360075.1. The sequence goes on from JAKSDN010001097.1 coordinate 249, forward strand.
TGGTCCTGCCGCCGGCGACCGCTGACGGGGTCGGCGCGGCCCTGGCCTCGATGGCGATCTATATCCTGATGGCGGTGGTGCTGATCTGGCGGCCGCGCGGGCTGTTTCCCAGCCATGGCTAGGCCCGGCCTGATCCTGGGCCTGCTCGTCGCGCTCCTTCTGCTGGCGCTGCCGGGCCTGGCCGAGCTCGCCGACCGCGGCTACGCGGTGGGCGTGGCCACGCGCATCCTGATCTTCGGCCTGGCCGGGCTCAGCCTCAATCTGATCCTCGGCTACGGCGGCATGGTGAGCTTCGGCCATGCCGCCTTCTTCGGCGCCGGCGCCTACGTCGTCGGCATCCTCAGCCATCACGCCACGCTCGGCGAGCCGCTGCTCACCTGGCCGGTCACGATCGGCGGCAGCGAGAGTGCACTCATTGCTTGGCCCGCCGCGATGCTGGTCTCGGGCCTGCTCGCCCTGGTGATCGGCGCGCTCAGCCTGCGCACCTCCGGGCTCTACTTCATCATGATCACGCTGGCCTTCGCGCAGATGCTCTACTTCCTCTTCGTCTCGCTCGAGACCTATGGCGGCGACGACGGCCTGTCGCTCTGGAGCCGCTCGAGCGCCGGCCCGCTCGATCTCGCCGACGACGTTCAGTTCTATTACCTGGTGCTGGCCTTGGTCGCGCTCTGCCTGCTGCTCAAGGCCCGCCTGATCGAGGCGCGCTTCGGCATGACGCTGCGCGGCATCCGCGACAACGAGCGGCGCATGCGCGCGATCGGCTTTCCGACCTACCGCTACAAGCTGGCCGCCTTCGTCATCGCCGGCGCCGTGGCCGGTCTCGCCGGCGCGCTGATCGCCAACCAGACCGAGTTCGTCAGCCCCGCCTTCCTGGATTGGCACCGCTCCGGCGAGATCATGGTGATCGTGATCCTGGGCGGGATGGGCACGCTCTACGGCCCGCTGGCCGGCGCTCTGGTCTTCCTGCTGCTCGAAGAGCTGCTCTCGGCCTGGACCGAGCACTGGATGATCCTGCTCGGCCCGATCCTGATCCTCGTCGTGCTCTTCGCCCGCCGCGGCCTGTGGGGCTGGATCGCCGATCGTTTCTCGCGGCCTGGCCGGGAGGCCGGAGATGGCTGACCCCCTGCTCGCCATCGAGGACCTGCACAAGGCTTACGGCGCGGTGCGGGCGAGCGACGGCGTGACCTTCGACCTGCGGGAAGGCGAGACCCACGCGGTGATCGGGCCCAACGGTGCCGGCAAGACCACCCTCGTCGGCCAGATCTCCGGCGAGATCCGGCCCGACCGCGGCCGCATCCGCTTCGCCGGCACCGACATCACCGGCCTTCCGGTGCACCGCCGCGCCGCACGCGGCATCGCCCGCTCCTTCCAGATCACCTCGGTCCTGCCCCGCTTCAGCGCTCTCGACAACGTGGCGCTCGCGGTCCAGGCCCACGCCGGCCACAGCTTCCGCTTCTGGCGTGCCGCACGCCGCGAGGCGGCCTTGCGCGAGCCGGCCCAGGCAGCGCTCGCCCGCGTCGGCCTCGAGGCTCGCGCCGGGGTGATGGCCGCCGCCCTCGCCCACGGCGAGCAGCGCCAGCTCGAGATCGCCATGGCGCTCGCCACCGGGCCGCGTCTGCTGCTGCTCGACGAGCCGACGGCCGGCATGGGCCGCGAGGACAGCGCCCGCCTGGTCGCACAGCTCCGGACGCTGCGCGACGGCATGACCATCCTGCTGATCGAGCACGACATGGACGCGGTCTTCGCCCTCGCCGACCAAGTGACGGTGATGGTCAACGGCCGGGTCCTGGCCAGCGGCACGCCCGACGCGATCCGTGCCGACGCGGCGGTGCGCCGCGCCTATCTCGGCGAAGAGGCCACCTGATGCTCTGGGTCCGCGACCTCGATGCCGGCTACGGCGAGAGCCAGGTGCTTTTCGGCATGAGCCTCGACGTGGGCGAAGGCGAGGTCGCCACGCTGATCGGCCGCAACGGCATGGGCAAGACAACCACGGTCCGTGCGATTCTCGGCCTGCTGCCGGCGCGGCGCGGCGAGATCCACTTCGAAGAGCGGCCCATCACCGGCCAGCCGGCCCACCGCGTGGCCCGCGCCGGCATCGGCCTGGTGCCCGAGGGCCGGCAGATCTTCCCCAACCTGACCGTGCGCGAGAACCTGGTCGCCACCGCCCGCCCGGCGACTGGCCCCGCCGCGGCCGATGGCTGGCACCTGGAGCGGATCTACGCTCTGTTCCCGGTCCTCGAGGAGCGCCAGACCAGCTACGGCAACCAGCTCTCCGGCGGCGAGCAGCAGATGCTCGCCATCGGCCGCGCCCTCATGACCAATCCCAAGCTCCTGATCCTCGACGAGGCCACCGAGGGCCTCGCCCCCCTGATCCGCGCCGAGATCTGGCGCGTCCTCGCCACCTTGAAGCAGGCCGGCCAGGCGATCCTGGTGATCGACAAGAACCTCGACGCACTGACCCGCATCGCCGACCACCACACGGTCATCGAGAAAGGCCATGCCGTGTGGCGTGGGACGACAGCAGAGCTGCTGGCCGATCCGGGGTTGAAGGAGCGGTATCTGGGGGTGTGACGGCAGAAGGAGAGCTGTCGCACGGGGCGATCCCGACATCCGATTCTCCCCAGTACGCAGCATTGACCCGCATCATGGAATCCGCATCGGACCGGCGCGAGCATGGCGGCGCCCGACAGCCTGGCAGGAGCCCGCCTTGCCCAAACGCCGCGCGACCTATGGCGTCTACCGCCCGAACCGGCCGGATGGCGATCTGACCTTCTTCATCACGGAACGAGGCTTCGCACCCGGTGCCTATCAGCGGCTCGGGCCGCCGGCGGTCGCCGGCCGGGTCTACATGGCCGAGAGCGTGCCGGCGCTGATCATGGGTATTCAGGCCGAGATCGAGGCGGTGGAGGCCGAGGGTCAGGCGCGCTTGCGCTTCGGCTTCATCGACGACGCCGAGGCCGCGCGCCTGGCCGACAAGCTCACCGCCGGCCTGATCCGGCGGCTCAGCGAGGACGACGGGATCTGGGAGCAGGACCCGGACTGGCTGGTCGGGCTCGAGCCCATCGCCGGAACGCAGGGCTGACGAGCGGCCGGCGACGGCGCGAGATTTCTTTGCCGATCACCGACGGAGCCGCCGCGCCCGGCCGTTGAAGCCCTCGTCACCCACGGCATGCGCCTGTGATCGGAGGGCTCCATGTTGCTCAGGCTGCACAGTCCCTATTCCTTCGTCCTGTTGGTCATCTCCCTCGTGCTCCTCGGCATGATCCTCGGCGCCTCCCTGGTCGCCGGCGCCGCGGCCGTCGGGAGCCCGCCGGGCCGCTCGGCGGCAAGCCTTCATGCAGAGCCGGGTTCCGCCGGCGCGGGCTGGCTTTGCCTGGTCAGCGACGGAATCGCCTGCCCGCTGCGTTAAAGCGAGAACACAGGCGCCCAAAGCCCCGAAACGACAAGGAGATGTCATTATGAGACCCTTCGCCCTGGCCCTGCCGGCCGCCCTGCTGCTGCTCCCCGCGATCGCCCTGGCCGCCCCGACGCCGCGGGGCGCCTTCCTCGAGGAGCGCTTCGCCCAAATCGATCTCGACGGGGACGGCCGCGTCACCCGCCAGGAGTTCGAGCAGCACCGCAGCAGCCGCTTTCGCAACGCGGACAGCAACGGCGACGGCAGCCTCAGCGAGGCCGAGTTCATGGCCGCGGGCCGCGACCGCTTCGAACGGCACGCCCGCCGTTTCTTCGGCCGACTGGACAGCGACGGCAACGGCAGCGTGAGCAGCGCCGAGTTCCAGGTTCGCGGACCGGGCTTTTCGCGCCTCGATGCCGACGGCGACGGCGCGGTCACCCTGGAGGAGATGCGCGCGCGCATGCGGCGCGGCCCCGCGGGCCAGTGAGCGCCGCCCCGGCCCGGCCGCCAGGCCGGCCGAAGCGGGACGTGCCCACGCGGCCGTCGTGGCTCTAAAGTCGGCGCATGACCGACGACAGGCTGAAGGACGCCGAGATCATGGCGAGGGTTGCGGCCGGCGACCAAGGCGCTTGCCGCCACCTGGTCGATCGCCATCTCGGTCCGGTCATCGGCCTGGCGGTGCGCCTCCTCGGGGACCGGGCGGCCGCAGAGGACGTGGCGCAGGAGGCTTTCCTGCGGCTTTGGCGCCAGAGCCCGACCTGGCGGCCCGACGCGCGCCTCGGCACCTGGCTTTACCGCGTCGCCTACAACCTCTGCATGGACCAGCTCAGGACCCGCCGGCGCCTGTCGCCCGAGGGGGTCCCGGAGCTGGCCGACCCCGCCGACGGGCCGGCGCAAAGGCATCAGCGCGCGCAGGTCGCGCTGCGCGTCGAAGGCGCGATCGCGCGCCTGCCGGAGCGCCAGCGGGCCGCGATCACCCTGGTCCATCATCAGGAGCTCAGCAACATCGAGGCCGCCGCCGTCATGGACGTCAGCATCGAAGCCATAGAATCGCTACTCTCGCGGGGACGGCGGGCGCTGCGCCGGGAGCTCGCGAGCGACAAGCAAGATCTCTTGGGAGAGGTAAAGTGAGCGCGAAACCAGGCCTGGATCTCGCCCGCCTCAAGCAACTCCTCGCGGCCTACGGCGCCGATCCGGCGCGTTGGCCCGAGAGCGAAAGAACCGAAGCACGCGACCTGCTGGCCGGTTCCCCCGAGGCCCGGCAAGAGCTGCGCAAGGCAGCAGAGCTCGACGCCCTGCTCGACAGCGCCTCGATGCCGCCGCCCTCACCCGCCCTAATGGCGGCGATCCTGGCCAAGACGCCGGGCGCCGCGCAGAGCGGTTGGCTCGCCTCACTATGGCCCTTCGGCCCGCTCTGGAAACCGGCCTCCGCGCTTTTGCTCGCCGGCGCACTGGGCATCGCCACCGGCCTTTGGCTGCCGAGCGAGAGCCTGCTCGCCGGCAGCGATTTCACGAGCGAGGTCGATAGCCTGCTGTTCGATCCGACCTCCGGTCCCTGGAGCTTCCAATGAGCGGGCCAGCGAACCGGCGCCTCGCGATCGCCCTTGTCGCGTCCCTGGCGCTGAACCTCTTCCTGGGCGGCATGATGACCGCCTCCTGGCTGTTTCGCGAGGAGCCGCCGCCCGGTTTCCCGCGCCCTGGGCTCTTCGATCGCCAGGCCGCCTTGAGCGCGATCGGCGAAGAGCACCGCCCAGCCATCGAAGCGATCTGGGCGAAGAACGGCCCCGAGCTGCGCCGGCGCGTCCGGGCGCTGCGCGAGGCGCGCGATGCGATCAGAAGGCAGCTCACCGCCGATAGCTTCGACCCCGCCGCCCTGGCCGAGGCCCATGCCCTGCTCGAAAAGCGCGGCCGTGCCGCGCACGCCGCCATGCAGGCCAACATCGCCGAGGTCGCGGCGGCCCTACCGGACGAGGAGCGCCAACGCTACTTCGAGGCCACGAGGCGGCGGCCGTTCAAGGGCCCGAAGGGCGGGTTCTTCGGGCCGCCGCCGGAGCCGCCGCCCGAGTAACGCCGTCCCGGGCGTTCCACGTCACGGCCCGTCAGCCGGCGATGCTGGCGGCCTGGTCCCGGACCACGCGCTCGGGCGGAAAGCGCAGCGTGGCCGTAGTCCCTTCGCCGAGATCGCTGTGCAGCTCCAGCGTGGCGCCATGCAGCTCCGCGAGCGCCTTGGTCAAGGGGAGCCCCAGACCCGTGCCCTCGTAGTTGCGCGCGTGGGTGCCGTCGATCTGGCGAAAGGGCTCGAAGGCGATCTTGATATCCTTTACCGACATGCCGATGCCTTCGTCGCGGACCTGAAGCAGCAACGCGCCGTCCGAGCCGAGCTTCACGCTCACCCCGACCTTGCGCTCCGGCTCGGTGAACTTGATCGAGTTGGTCAGGAGGTTGAGGAGGATCTGCTTGACCTTGCGCTCGTCACCCCGCAGCCAAGGCAGACCCTCGGGCAGCTCGTGGTCCTCAACCAGACCGCCGTTCCTGATCTTCTGAGCGACCAGGGCGAGACAAGCCCGGACCACAGCGACGAGGTCGAAGACCTCTTCCGACAGCTCGAGCTTGCCGGCCTCGATCTTCGATAGATCGAGGATGTCGTTGATCACCTCGAGCAGGTGAACGCCCGATTCGTTGATGTCGTTGGCGTAGTCGAGATAGCGGCTGTTCTCGATCGTGCCGAAGCACTGGTCGCGAATGATCTCGGAAAAGCCGATGATCGCATTGAGCGGCGTCCGCAGCTCGTGGCTCATGGTGGCGAGGAACTCGGACTTCAAGTGATTGGCATGCTCGGCCGCGTCGCGCGCCTCCCGCATCGCGTGCTCCAACTGCTTCTGGGCCGTCATCTCGACGGAGACGGTGAGCACACCGATGTCGGAGGAGTCCGCCGGCCGGAACGGCAGATTGGTCGTGTGGAAAACGCGAGAGCGGCCGGAGGCATCGACGATTATGTCTTCCTCGATCACCTTCGGCTGGCCACGCTCGATCACCTCGAGCAGGTCGCCTTGCAGCCCGCCGCCATGGGGGCTCTGCGTCCCTGAGCGGTCTGCCTGCCGCTCGTCCGAGGGCCTGCCGAAGGCTTCGGCCGACGCGCGATTGGCGAGAATGACCTTACCCCTGCGGTCGCGCGCGAAGATACGCTGCGGTACGAGGTCGATGATCTGGCGCAACTGCCGTTCGCTGTCCTGAAGCTGAACATGAGCCCGACGCCGGTGAATTACGGCGATGGCAACCGAGACGCCACTGACGACTACGAAACCGAAAAGCAGGGCCAAGAGCCACCAACGCACGACCTCGAACCCGGGCTGGGTCGCGATACGCAGAAGGTAGGGCGCGTCCTGGATCCAGATCCGCTCCTCGTACACCAGCCTGGGAAAGAGGCGACTGCCCGCCGGCGGCGCGATCCGGGCGGGGCGGGTATAGAAGGCGATCGGCGCCGGCTGTCCGGCGCCGTCCAGGTGACGGATCTCGATATCGAGATGGTTGTAGCGAACACCGATGTCCCCCAGAAATCGTTCGGCATCCAGGTGCAACGCGATCAATCCACTCCACTGCCTGCGTCTTTCCTCGCTGCTGCGCGGCGTCTGCTGGCCCTGATAGATCGGCTTGAGGATGAAGAGCCCTTGCCGGCCCTCGAACAGCGCAAGCGGCAAAGACGCCGCCGGCTTGCCGCTGTCGACCGCGCGCTCGATCGCATCGACCAGGGCAGGAATGGAGCGAGCGTCAAAACCGAGCAGACGCGCCGACTCGGGCTCCATCGGAACCAGCAGGTGAAAGGGCAGGTAATAGGGACGGCTCTCCGATCGCACTGGTGCCCTTTCGTTGGAGAAGTCCCTGATCTCGAACTGAGGAAAGCCGTCTTCGCGCACCTCCGCGACGAAGGCCTCGCGTTCTGCGGCGCTCACCTTCGCGAGCTGTGTGACGAGCTGAATGTGCGGATAGGTCGACAAGAGCTCCTGCGAGAAGGCCGTGAACTCGTAAGGCCGAAGGTCGTCGCTCGCGTGGTGGATGCCCACCAGCGCGGTCAGGACGGCATCCGTGCTCGAAGCGCGCCGCAGGAACTGGTCTCGTACGAGATCGGACTCTTCCCTGAGGGAAAGCTCTGCGTTGTTCAGGTCGATCCCGAGCAGCAGCCAGACGAGGCCGGCGCTCACGATGACCAGGGCAATCCCGAACCCTATGATTCCGGAGGCACCAACGGGACCGCCTCTAGGACTTGGTCTCAAGAGGAGCGACCTTCTTGGCTTTCCGGATCACTTGATTGGGAATCCGCACGCCCGACGACGCCAGGACCTGCTCGTTGATCCAAGTGTCGCGGCGCTGGTTGGCGACGATCGGGATCTCCCGTGGCGCCATACCCTCGAGCAGCCTCAAAGCCGTCTTGGCCGCCCACTCGCCGTGCTCTTCGGCCACCATGGTCATGCCCAGCAAGGCGAAGGACATCATCCAGCGGTGGTTCGTAACGCTCAGACGTCGGCTGGATTGTATGACTTCCGCGAAAACGCGCTCGGGCGCCCAGTTCTCGATCCCCGCATAGCCGCCGAGGATCACGAAGTCATAGCTCTGCGCTTGACGATAAGCCTCGATCCAGCCTTCGGCGTTCGGCACCAGGGCGTGCTCGAGGGCGAGCCCGAGCCTTTCGGTCGCCGCCTGGAAGCGCTTGAGGTTCTTCTCTTCCGTCAGCGTATCGGCCCCTATGTAGAAGACACGCCTTGCGTTCGGCACGATCTCTTGCGCGCGCTCCAACAGGGGCTTGATCGGCGCGACTTCGATCATTCCCGTCACGTTGTCGTAGGGAAAGCCGTACTCCTCGACAGTCCAATTGACGCCGCAGAAGACAAAGGGGATATCGTGGTCCTTGTAGTAGGGAACGATCAGGTACTTCGCCGCGTTGTCGTCGGCAGTGACCACCACGTCCGGCTGCCAGCTCTCGATGATCTCCCGTGCCATCTCGCCGCGCCGCCGCTTCTCCTCTTCGGACTTGCGGCGTTTGGTGTCCATATCGAACTGGCGGATCTGGCAATGGCCGTCGAGAACCGCGCGTAGCCCGCGCTCGACGTTGTCCGACCAGGCATAGCCTTGGTGATAGGAAGAAACGAAGAGGCAGCGCGGCGTCTTTTCCGTATCCGCCTGGGCCGAGCCGGCAACAGCCGCGAAAAGCGCCACGGCGACGGCGGTTCGCACGGGGCCGAAATGCATGGGTCTCTCCTGATCACCCGCGTCGATCATGGTTTGGCCTCAACCGGGCCGCGGTTTCCCGAAATAACTGCTGGGACACTTGAACTAGATCGATAAATGAAACGCGAGCCCGCCAAGGCCATCTGTACCGAGTTAGGGCTTCCGGCATAAAAAAGGGTTAATGGAACGTGGTGCGACGACCGCGGAAAACCGTTCGCGCAACAACAAACACGAGCGGAAAGTGGTCTCACCGGGTCTAAGCGGTTGGCCGGCATGCCCGGCCGATCAGAGAGATGGCTGGAACCAAGGCGAATGACGCTGCGCGCCCGATCGATCCCCTATGCGGCTTACTACGCAGCCGTATTCTTCGCGTTGGGGCTCTATCTGCCGTTCTGGCCCCTGTGGCTTGAGGAGCGCGGCCTCTCAGCGGCCGAGATCGGTGTGGTTCTGGCCTTCGCCACCTGGACCAAGGTTCTGGCCGGGCCTTTGGCAGGCTTCGCCGCCGACCGAAGCGGCAACCGCCAACTCGTGCTCGCATCGCTGGCGGCGGCGAGCGTCGTCTGCTTCGCGGCCTTTGCGCTGGCGCACGGCTTCTGGACGATCCTCGCGGTTCAGGTCGCCTGGGCCCTGGCCTTCGCCGCGCTCGTCCCGCTCGGCGAGCGGGAGGCCATGGCGGCGGTGGCGCGGCGGACGATCGACTATGGGCGGGTTCGCCTCTGGGGCTCGATCACCTTCGTCCTGGCCGCCCTGATCGCCGGCGAACTGCTGACGGAACGCACGGCATCCCTGGTCTTCTGGCTTGTCCTCGCCGGCTTGGCCCTGACCTTCGCGGCAGCGGTGCGACTGCCAACAAGCCCGAGCGGCGAGCGCCAGCCGCAGAGCGCGCAACGCTTCCGGGCCCTCCTCGGACGGCGCGACTTCGCCATCTTCTTGCTCGCCGCAAGCCTGATCCAGGCGAGCCACGCCGTCTACTACGCCTTTTCGGCGCTACACTGGAGGGCCGCTGGACACAGCGAAAGGGTCATCGGATGGCTCTGGGCCGAAGGCGTCATCGCCGAGATCGTTCTTTTCGCGGTGAGCAGCCGCCTGCTGCGCGGGGTGAGCCCGGTCCAGCTTCTCGGGCTCGCAGGCCTGGCCGGCGTGCTGCGGTGGAGCGCGACCGCCTTGTCGGTCGATCTGCTCTCCTTGATCGCCCTTCAGGGACTGCATGGCCTGACCTTCGGGGCGGCCCATCTCGGCGCCATGCATTTCATCGCCGCGACCGCGCCCGAACGTCTCTCGGCCACGGCACAGACACTGTATTCCGCCGTGTCCGGTGGTGTCCTGATGGGATTGGCAACCTGGCTCGGCGGCGCGCTCTATCGCGACGCTGCGGGCGGCGCATTCCTGGCCATGGCCGTCATGAGCGCGGCCGGCTTCTTCCTCACGCTCGCTCTGGCGCGCACGATGCGGTCTGGCGCAAGTCGACCAGAATGAAGCGGGTTACCGAGCGGCCTCCCAGGTCGCGAGCAAACGCTCGGCCTCGGCCCGTTCCGCCTTGGTCATGAAGCGCTCGACCTGCTCGCGCCGGGTCAACGGCCAGGACCGGCCTTGGCGAGCCGAAAGCGTCAGCCAGAAATAGGCTTGGGCGAGGTCACGCTCGACGCCTTCCGCGCGGTAGTAAAGATCGCCGAGGTTGAGCTGAGCGACCGGGTCGCCTTGCTCGGCCGCCTTGCGGTACCAATGGGCCGCCCGGCTCGCGTCCGCGCCGACGCCGAGCCCCTCCCCGTAAAGCCCGGCGACGGCGAGTTGCGCCTCCACATCGCCGGCTTCTGCGAGCGGCAGCCAAGCCTCCAAGGCTGCCGCGTAGTCGCCGGCGTCGTAGGCTGCCAAGCCGTCGCTGAAGTCGGAAAAGGACGGCGCCGCCCCCAGCAGCAGCGAGACGAGAATGAACCAAGTTGCCGTTCGACGGACTTGCCGGTTCACCCCAGACTCCCGCTTCTAGCGCCGGGGACGGCGCCGCGGTTGCAAGGCCCGAATGGGCGACGCGCCTAGTTGGCGCTGACGCGGTACTCCTCTGGCACGAAGAGCATCGAGTCGCGTTCGGCGCCGGCCTGGTGACAGCCGATGCAGAACTCCACCTTGTCAGCGCCGGCGCCCTTGGTGGTGCCGAAGACGCTACCGTTCGGCATCACCATCGTATAGCGCCAGTCATCGCTCGCCTTGTTGAAGCCCTTCTGCATCTTCTCCATCAGGAACAACGGCCCGACCGAGACGGCGCCGTTCGCCTTGACCGCGAAGCTGTCCTTGGCGAGCTGAGCGCCCACCGGCATGGCGCCGCCCCTCTCGTAAGTTCCGTACGAGCTGGAACGTTCGTCGGCGTAGTTCATGACGTAACGCCCGCCATGCGTGGCCGAAACGTAAGCGTTCGACGAGTAGCGCTTCCAACCGGCGTAAATGCTCGCCGTCGCCTTGTCCGACTTCGCGTAGGCCGCCTTCATCTCGCCGATGAGGCAGTCGTAGACCGCCTGCGCCTCCGCGTCGGTCAGCTCGACTTCACCTCCGGCCGCGCAGGGATTGCAGGGATTGCAGGGATTGGCCGCGGCGCAAGGATTGCAGGGGTTGCACGGATTACAAGGATTGCAGGGATTCGCCGCCGCACAGGGATTGCACGGGTTGCAGGCCTTGGCCACCGCACAAGGGTTGCAGGGATTGCAGGGGTTGGCCGCCGCGCAAGGATTGCAGGGATTGCAGGCCTTCGCCGCACAGGGGTTACAAGGGTTGCAGGCCTTGGCCGCGCAGGGGTTACACGGATTGCATGGGTTCGCCGCCGCACAAGGATTGCAGGGGTTGCAAGCCTTCGCCGCGCAGGGGTTGCAGGGATTGCAAGCCGCCGCCGCCTGCAGCCTCGGCACGGCACAGGCCAGGCTCGCCGAACCACCGCCGGCCGCGCAGGGATTGCAAGGATTGCACGGATTGCACGGATTGCAGGGGTTACAAGGACTGGCCGCCGCACAGGGATTGCAGGGGTTACAAGGATTGCAAGGGTTGCAGGGGTTTGCCGCCGCGCAAGGGTTGCAGGGATTGCACGGGTTGCAGGGATTCTTCTTGGCCGCGCAGGGATTGCACGGATTGCAGGCGGCATAGGCCGGACCCACGGCCCACTGCCCCGTGATCGCCATGCCGCCCACCGCGACCCCGGCCACTACGGCCAAGGGAACGACGGTCGACGACAACAGCAAACGCTTCGTGGAAATCATTCGATGCCTCCCGGTTGCCCTCGACCGAAGCGAGGGGATCTCTCCATTAGGGTCTTGCGAACAGTAGCCACAGCCTAGTGCTTTCCAAAGGCACGAGAGCACACTTTTGCGTGAGGAATTCAATCGTCTAGCGCTTCAGACAGCATGTGAAAGCGGCTCGTTCTTCTTGTCCTGCACGATCGGCCTACTGCGGCCGAACGCTCAGGATGCGCACTCGGTAGCGGGGCGGAACGTAGAAAAGGTGATCGTTCTCATCGCCGGCCGCCTCGTGGCAGGTGATGCAGAACTCGACCCGCGTCGAGCCCGGACCGTTGGTCATGCCGAACAGGCTGCCATCCGGCATGACCATGACGTATCGCCAATCGCGACTCGCCGGATTGAAGCCCTGCGCCATCTTCTCCATCACGAACAAGGGTCCGGTGAAGACGTCACCCCGGGTCGTGACCGCGAAGCTGTCCTTGGCCAGGATCGAGCCCTCCGGCAGCGTGTCCGCTTTCTCGAACAGGCCGTAGATCTCAGCCCGATTGTTGGCGTAGTTGTTGACGTAGCGCTCCCCGTGGGTGGCGGAGCGGTAAGGAGCCTTGTTGTAGCGCCGCCAGTGCCGGTACTGCTTGGCGACCGGATCGCCGGAAAGGCGGTAACCGGCGACCACCTCGTCGAGTATCTGCGAATAGATCGACAGAGCGTCGGCATCGCTCAGATCGGCCGGCCGATCGACCTTGAAGTGTCGCTTGGGCGCAACATCCGCCTGGGCCCAGGCCTGAGGCAGCTTCATCGCGCCGACACCGACGCCCCCGCTTGCGACGCCGAGGACAAGCGCCACGTCCGCGATGCGGCGCAAGGCCCGGAGCAGCGTCCAGGCCCTACACATGGCACGCGCGACCTGGAGTTGTTCCCCTAAGGTCAAGGCCTGGCAGTTCCGAAGGCTTGCTTCTATGGCCACGGGCATCGAGGCGAATCTGTACTCCCAGAAGCGCGGGTGCTGCGAGGGGCCCGAAAAAAGGCGCTCTCGGCGATCTGCTCTCGTTCCATCATTGTGAGGGCCCCATGGTCCAAGGCAACACACGTTCAAACACGAAAATGAGAGCGCCTGGCCCCTGCGGACGCTCGCGTGCCGGCGGCCGATTTCCTGCCGCGACAGGCCCTTGGGGGCTGTCCTCAAGCTTCGCCGGAATATTTGACCAATTTGGTCAGAAAAGGCTTGATCTCTCCGACAGATCAGTTATTTAAATCTGTACCAAATTCGTCCGCTTTGGAGCCTAGCATGTTCAGGCTAAACCGGCTTACGGACTACGCGGTCGTCGTGATGAGCCAGATGGCCCACGGCAGGGCGCAGGTCAGGACCGCGCCGCAGATCGCCCAGTCGACCGGCGTGCCCTTGCCGACCGTGGCCAAGCTGCTCAACGCCTTGGCGCGCGACGGCGTCATCACCTCGCACCGTGGCGCCGCCGGCGGCTACAGCCTGAGCCGGGTGCCCGAAGAAATCACGGTGGCGACGATCATCCAAGCCTTGGAGGGCCCGATCGCCCTCACCGCCTGCGTGCACGGCTCCGACGATCACTGCGACGTCGAGACGCTCTGTCCGATGCGCGGCAACTGGGAGCAGGTCAACCGGGCCATCCGCAAGGCGCTGGAGAGCGTGACCCTGGCCGACATGATGGCACTGCCGGAGGCCTTTGCCGGCAAGTTTGGGCGCCCGGAGCCGGCGCTCCAGACGGCGGGCCGCTGACGGCGCGAGCGGGACCCCAAGCAAACCACGAAGAGGCAGGAGAGAACGGCGATGGTAGCGACGGCTGAAACGGTCCAGAAGGTCAAGGAGGTCGCCGACCGCAAGTACGAGTTCGGCTTCTTCACCGATATCGAGACCGAGACCGCGCCCAAGGGGTTGAACGAAGACATCATCCGCTTCATCTCGGCGAAGAAGAACGAACCGACGTGGCTGCTGGAGTGGCGCCTGAAGGCCTATCGGCATTGGCTGACCATGCCCGAGCCGCTCTGGGCCAAGGTCGCCCATCCGCCGATCGACTATCAGGACGCCTATTACTATTCCGCGCCGAAGTCGGCGGGCGACAAGCCCAAGAGCCTGGACGAGGTCGACCCGGAGCTGCTGCGGACTTACGAGAAGCTCGGCATTCCGCTGCAGGAGCAGGAGCGCCTGGCCGGCGTCGCGGTCGATGCCGTCTTCGACAGCGTCTCGGTCGCCACCACCTTCAAGAAGAAGCTCGAAGAGGTCGGCGTGATTTTCTGCTCGATCTCGGAAGCCGTGCAGACCCATCCCGAGCTGGTGCGCCAGTACCTCGGCAGTGTCGTGCCCTATGCCGACAACAAGCACGCGACCCTGAACTCGGCGGCTTTCACCGACGGCTCCTTCGTCTACATCCCCAAGGGCGTGCGCTGTCCGATGGAGCTTTCGACCTACTTCCGGATCAACGCCGAGAACACCGGGCAGTTCGAGCGCACCCTCATCGTGGCCGAGGAGGGCAGCCACGTCAGCTACCTCGAGGGATGCACGGCCCCCATGCGCGACGAGAATCAGCTGCACGCGGCGGTGGTGGAGCTGGTCGCCCTCGACGGGGCCGAGATCAAGTATTCGACGGTGCAGAATTGGTACCCGGGCGACAAAGAGGGCAAAGGCGGTATCTATAACTTTGTCACCAAGCGCGGCGCCTGCCGGGGCAACAACTCCAAGATCTCATGGACCCAGGTCGAGACCG
>JAKSDN010001374.1 GCA_022360075.1 Kiloniellales bacterium
GATGTGGGCACTGACCCTCCGGGAGTCAACGCTCGCTTGGCCCGCAAAAGGGGGATGCGCCGTCACGTCTCGCCGAGCCCCTCGACGATGCGCTGAAACGCGAGCATGCCCGGATCGTCGAGGCCGACGGACTTCTCGCCGAACATGCGCGCGCGGCCCTGCTTGGCCGGACGGTCGCGGAAAGTTTCGAGCGTTTCAGTGACCGCCTGTTCGGCAGCGTCGCGCAGAGCTTCCGGCTCGTCGAGTCCCTCGGTCGCCCGGCGTGCGGCCTCCAGGGCATCGAGCACGGTCTTCTCGCCCAGCGCGCCCTTGCCGCGCGCCATCATGGCCTCGAGCGCGCCGCCGAGCAGCGCCGAGGTCTCCGACCAGGGCACGGACTCGCGGCCCTTGCAGGCCTTCGCCGCGCTCATCAGGCCGGTGGCGAGCAGGGTGCCGTAACTCGAGCCGGAGATCTTGGTGAAGGCCTGGGCGCATTGCAGGAAGGCCAGGCCGACGTCGGCGGGCAATCCGTCCAGTGCCTCGAGGAGGCCGCGGGCGCCGCGTTGCAGAGTGACGCCGAGGTCGCCGTCGCCGAGCTTGGCGTCGGCCGCGTTCAGCTCCTCGGCGCTCGCTTCGAGCTTGGCCGCGAGGCGGCGCAGGGCCGGCTTGAGGGATTCGGTGGTGAGGGCGGACATGGGTAGGTTGCCGTTTTCCTGGATTTCGGGTTTCGTTTGGCACAGGTGGTTAGGGCGAGCGATCCTCACGCTTCGACAGGCTCAGCATGAGGGGATGTGGTGTGCATGAGACAAACCCAATTTTTTCAAAGTGACCCCAACCCAAGCTCCTCATCCTGAGCCTGTCGAAGGGTGAGGATCGCTCGATCCCTGCCACTTTACGTCCCCTCACACTTGCCAGAACGCGCAGGCCGCCGGTTCCCGCAACAGGGCCTCCAGCTCCTCGTCGAGCTTGCACAGCGTGATCGTGGCGCCGGTCATCTCCATCGAGGTGGCGTAGCGGCCGACCAGCGGCATGACGATCGTCGCACCCGCGCCCTCCAGTCCAGCCTTGACCCGACGGTACATGATGTACAGCTCCTCGGGCGGCGTGGCGCCGAGGCTGTTGACCAGGACCGAGACCCGGTCGCCGCCGCCGATCGGCATGTCGGCCAGGAGGCGCTCCATCATCTCGTCGGCGATGGCATCGGCCGGCTTCAGCTTGTCGCGCCAGATGCCGGGCTCGCCGTGGATGCCCATGCCCATCTCCATCTCGTCCTCGGCGATCTCGAAGGTCGGCTTGCCGGCCTGCGGCACGGTGCAGGGCGTGAGCGCCATGCCGATCGAGCGGCAGGCGTCGGCGGTTTTCTGGGCGACGCGCGTGACCTCGGCGAGGTCGGCCTTCTGCTCGGCCTTGGCGCCGGCGCACTTGAAGGCATAGACCATGCCCGCGACGCCGCGGCGTTTGGCGGCTTCCTCGGGCGGCGCGCTGACCACGTCGTCGGCCAGCAGCACGGTGGTCGAGCGGATGTCCTCCAGCTCGAGCATCTCGCCGGCCATGTCGAAGTTCATGACATCGCCGCCGTAGTTGCCGTAAAGACGCAGCACACCCTCGCCACCGTTGGCCGCCCGCATGGCCTCTGCCATCTCGTCGGCGGAGGGTGACGCGAAGACATCTCCGATGGCGGCGCCGTCCAGCAGGC
>JAKSDN010001491.1 GCA_022360075.1 Kiloniellales bacterium
CACGTGCTTGGCCGCCTTGGCAAAGGCGACGGGCTCGCTCCTGACGGCGCCGGCATCGTCCGGCGCGGCGCTCTTGGAGAGACCGCCGCTCTGGGCTTGGGCCGTGTGGCGCTGGGCCAGCGCTTCAAGCGCCTGCGCCGGCGTCCGGCCATGGCCACCACCATCGGGACGATGCAACGCGACAGGGGCAAAGGTTGCGGCATTCAGCATGGGAGCCTCCTCCTGAGGATCCTGAACTGCGTCAACGGCGCGCCTCCGAACTGGAAAAGCTCCGGCCCGCCTCGGGCGTCTACGTGACGCCGGCGACCCGGAGGCCGCCGATCACTCGAATAAACCTCAAATGTGAAGGATCTATTGCTTACGCCCTATTTCCTCTCGGGCAGGCGCGCGCCTTCGAGCAGCGCCTGGTCGAGGATCGCCCCCTCGAGCTGCGCGTTGCGCAGGTCGGCGCCACGCAGGTCGGCACCGCTGAGATCGGCGTTGTTCATCGCCGCGCCGCGCAAATCCGCCTTCACCAGGTTGGCACCGGACAAGCGGGCGCCGCTCAAGTCGGAGGGCTGGAAGCGGCCGGTGCCGAGCCCGTCAGGACCACGGATCTCGATCCTGTTGAGGCGGACCTCCGCCAGGTTGGCTCGCGTGAGATCGGCATTGCGCAGGCTCGCCCCCCGCACCGACGCCCGCGCAAGGTTCGCGCCGCTCAGATCGGCCGACGCGAGATCGATGAGGTTCAAGGAAGCATCGCTCAGATCGGCCCGGCTCAAGTCGGCGCCGCCGAGGCTCGCGCCGCTGAGATTCGCGCCCGCGAGGTTCATGCGGGCCAGGTCGGCGGCAGGCAGTTCGCAGCGCGCGCCCTCGCGCCCGTTCGACTCGATCCACTTCCGATGCGCGGCCACGCGTTCCAGCACCTTGTCCGTCCAGTCAAGGCCCTCGCCCAGGACGGTGCTTTCGTCGGTCTTGGCCTGCTCCAGGGCGACCGGGCTGTAGATCGCGCCTTCGAGCATCGCGCCCTTGAGGTCGGCGCCCGCCAAATGCGCTTCGCTGAGATCGGCCTCGGCCAGGTTCGCCCCCGCCAGGCTGGCCGCGCTGAGCGAGGCGCCGGCCAGATCCGCGCCTTCGAGATCAGCGCCCTGCAGATCGGTCCGGTTCAGGCGAGCTCTGGCGAGCTTGGCGCCCTTGAAGTTGCAGCCCTGCATCATGGCGCCAGAGCAATCGGCCTGCGTGAGGGTCGTGCCCTCGAAGCTGGCGCCGGCGGCATTGGCGCTGGTCAGCACCGCCTCGGCCATGTCCGCACCGCTCAGCACGGACGGCCGGTTCTGCGAGCCGTCGCCGCCGGCGTCGAGCAGCATGCCGCCACGCAGGTCGGCCTCGCGCAGGATCGTGCCGCGCATCAGGGAGCCGCGAAAGTTCGCGCCCTTGAGATCGGCCCGGAAGAAGTTGGCGGCCGTCAGATCGGCACCGGAGAAATCGGCCGAGAAAGCGTCCACCTCGGCCAGATCCGCGGACACGAGCTTGGCCTTGTGGAGCTTGGCGCCGGATAGCTTGGCGCCCGTCAGAACGGCCTTCGAAAGATCCCAGCGCGAGAGATCGGCGAGGCCGAGATCTGCCCGCGCGCCGCCCCTCTGCTTTCGCACCCAAAGCTTGTGATTGCGAACGACTGTGCGGATCTCGTCCGGCGACATGCGGCCCCCCGAAGTCCTGCTTCCCCGAAGGCGATAATACCCGCCGAAAGGAGATCAAATAAAGCCGGAACAAAGATCCAATGAAGGCCGCACGATTTGCGCGGGTTTTGCTTCCGAACGGATGCCGCGATCGCTCACTGCGGTAAAATTCAAGCGACGGACACTTCGATCGCGCAGCGCCCAAGCAGAGGCCGTCGGCAGGGCGACCGTACGAGAGAGATCGGCGAGAAAAGGCTCTGCCCGGAAGACGGGATCGATCGACTTCTTTTGCGTGCCGCGTGGATCGAGGCCGCGCGAAGCGACAGTAATGCCTTTACGCTTTTGCCTTAGCGTCGCTCACTGCTTCAGAGCATTCGCCACCGGGGTCCCATGGTCGCCGCCCATCCAAGGAAAACGCCGGTCGCCGCCCGCTCCTACAGCTATGAAGTGAGCTGGCACGAGGACGGCCGCTGGCAGATCGATTCGCTGTTGGAAGACGAGACGGAGGCGGTGGGTCGCGCCCGCATGCTGCTGGCCCAAGGCCGCGGCGAGGAGGTCAAGGTCGTCTGCTATCGCAGCAGCTCAAGCGGCACGCAGGTCACGAGCGAGCTGCTGCGCGAGCGCCGATCGGCGGGCAAGACCTTGGGCTTCCGGATGACGGGCGACATCGATCAGGCGCCGCCGTGCGAGACGCTCGCCGATTTGCGGGGGCTGGAAAGCCGGATGACGATCGCTGCCCTGTTTCGGCGCAGCCTGTCCGAGTGGCAGATCACGCCCAGCGAGCTGATCTGCGATTGGCGCTACCTGCGCCGGCTGTCCGACGAAGGCCGGGCCCTCAATGCCGCGGTTCATCGTGTCGCCGCCCGTCAGGCCGGCGTCTCCGCCGAGCCGGCCGCGCGGCGCAAGGCTCTGGACCGTCTGGTGCACAGCGGCCTTCGCCGAGCCCGCGACAATCACGGGCGGCGCGCCAAGCTGCCCAACCTGCGCGACTGCGCGCCGGCCAAGGCCGGCGCGTCGATCAAGGACCGCTTCGGCCCCGAGTCCCACGACGAGCTGTTTGTGCTCGCATTGAGCGGAAGGCTCAGCGAGGAAGGCTCCCTGCTGGCCAAGCTCGATGTGCTGCTCGGACTCATCGCCAGTGGCCTTCCCGACGATCAACGGGGACTGGTCGAGGCCGTTCTCGCGGACTGTCTGGGCTTTCCGGAGATCCTGACCGAGCTCTTCCCGGAAAGCGCGCGCCTCGCGGACTTCATCGATCGTCTCGTGGACCTGCTCCAAGGCCATCCGCCGCAGGCTGCGGCGGGTTCGAGCGCAAGGCTTCAAGCCATCGGTATTCTGCTCGCGGCCGGCCACGCACCGTCCTGCGAACGCGTGCTGCTCGAGCGGCTTCGTCGCGAGCTGGCTGGACAGGCGCCCCTCGACCGTCACAACCCGCACAACGAGGCACGTTGTCTGCAGCTTCTGAGCCGCAGCCTCCGCTGCAGCAACGGCGATTGGCTGGGCGGCCCGGCCATGCAGGCCGCCTTGGCCACGCGCAAGCGGCGCCTGCGGGACTCCGGGCTGCGCGACCTGGGCCTGGAGTCGGCCGCCGACGCGCTGTCCACGGCCGGCAAGGAACCAGCCGCCGCCGTAAGCGATTGATCGGCATATCAGCCTGAAAGCCGGCGCCGGCCTAACTTTGTCACAACCGTCCGGTCCAGACCGACCGCTAGACTCGGCCACTGGCAACCTGTCGCGGCACGTCGCGGCCACGCCTGGGGCGCGTGTGTGGGTGCCGTGGGGCAAGGGATTCAGGGTCGAAGGGAAGGGCGGCGGTGGGCATCGCCGATGGAATCGGGACTAGGCTTGAGCTGATCGGCAAGCGCGAGGTCAGACGGCTGAGGACCGGAAAGACGCTCTGGGACAGCGACGTCCGCGGCTTCGGGGTCGTCGCTGAAGGCAAGCGAAAGACCTACTTCCTGGAGACCGGCCTCGGCGGCCGTCATCAGCGCTTCGTCATCGGCACGGATGGCGCGCCATGGTCGCCGGAAAGCGCCCGGCGCGAGGCTTGGCGGATCAAGTCCCGCTTGATGATCGAGGCCAGCCTCAAGGCTTCGGGACTGACCCGTCAATCGGTCGAGCGCCTGAAACCGGGCCAGGTGGTGTGGGATCATGAGGTCAAGGGCCTCGGTCTACGCTGTCAGCGTCGGGCCAAGGTCTACGTCCTCAAGACCCGGCTCGGCGGCCGGCAGCGTTGGTTCACGATCGGCGAGGATGGATCGGACTGGAGCCCGGAGAGCGCCCGGGTGGAAGCCAAGAGGCTGCTCCGCGAGATCGCCCAAGGGCGCGACCCCGGCCTGGATCGGGCGATGCGCAAGGGCACGCTGACGGTCGACCAGCTTTGCGATCTCTACTTGGCGGCGCGCGCCGGAGAGACGACGGAGGACGCGCTCGCCCGCGACCGGCGCCTGCTCGCCGATCTGGTCCGGCCGCTGCTCGGCCGGCGTCGGCTGCGCACGCTGTCGGGACCGACGATCGAGCGCTGTCTGCGCCCCCTGATGGCGGCCGGCGAAGGGGGCGAGGGGACCGAGGCGACGAGAACGCAAGACGGCCGCGATGCGGCGATCGCCCGGCGCGCCTTCGCCATCCTCGCGGCGATGTTCGACCTCGCCATCGAACGGGGTCTGATGCGCGGCAACCCACTGGCAGGCTCGAGGCTGCCCGCTCCGGCGACGAGCGACGTCGGCGCCGCGGCCTTGGGCCTGCTGAGGCTGGGGCGCGAGCCGGGGAAATCGCAAAAGGTTGCGAACAGCCCGGCTGCGCTGGCGGCCATACGCCTGGTGGCGCTCACCGGCTGCGACAGCGAGTCGGTCGTCACGCTGCGCTGGTCTCAAGTGGACCTGCAGGCCGCGCGCCTCCACCTCGACGACGGCGATGCGATACCGCTGGGCATCCCGGCGCTCGCGATGCTGCGGGCCCTGCCTCGCTCGTCGGGCTCGGACCGGCTTTTTCCAGGTTTGAACGGCAACCTCGAGGCACTCTGGCAAGAGATGCGGCGATCGAGCGGCGGGCCGGACCTGACCTTGGACGAGCTGCCCCGGGCCCTTGCCGGTTTGGCCTGATCGCCCCTTCGCGGCCTCGCCACGGCGCTGAAGTCGTGCCCCCGGCGTCACTCAAAACAGCCCTACGATTGTCCCACAAACCGCCGCAATTCGGTCGTAGTATTCCGGGAATTCAAGTCGAGACCTGTGGGGTTGGCATGAGCCATCGTCGCAGCATGACAGTGCACGAACCGTCCGAAGAGCGGACCGAAGCGGCTTCCGACGCTCGCCGGGTAGCCCGGGAAGACGACCCGAGGCTAGTCCGCCGGCTCTGGCGCCGCGTGAAACGGGAGCTGGCCGCGGCGGTCGAGCATCGCCTGGCCCATGCATGGGGGCCGCCCTCCGGCCGCCTCAAGAACGGCTGAGGCGCCGGCTCGCGATCGTAAGACTGTCCGCCGGCGCGGTGAACGCGGCACGGGCAAGGACACGGCGATCGTGGCGCCGTGGATCCGCTGCGCAGCGCCGCGGCACTGAAATTACAATCACCTCAAACGCTTAACGGCGGCCAGACTCCAGATCTTCGGCCGCCAAATCTGGGATCTCTCATGCCGATAGCCTGACTTCCAAGGCCCTGCTACCCAACACGCTTGTCCAGACGGGTAAACCTCCCATCCGAATGGCAAGTCGTCATTGATATTGACGGATAGCTTATTCGCGCTATTACGCTTCATAGCGCAAATAAATCAGTTATTTTCTTGAGGTTTTTCTCTGGGTAACTTTAATAGAATGATAATTTTTCCCCGATTTATTTGCAACACGACTTCACAGATCTCGCGGGGACGAAAAATGAATCTCGGATTGCTTTCGAAGAAGGCAGCAAGCGACCAGAGCTCGATTCAGCCGAGCGCCTTCAAGCAGATGGTCGAGGACATGCCGGTCAGCGTCATGACTTGCGATCTCACCGATTTCACCATCACCTATGCCAACCGCTCCTCCCTGGAAGCGCTGAGAACGATCGAGCACGTCTTGCCGGTCAAGGCGGACCAGATCGTCGGGCAGTCGATCGACATCTTCCACAAGAACCCGGAGCATCAGCGCCGGCTGCTGGCCGACCCGAGCAACCTGCCGTTCAAGGCCAAGATCACGATCGGCGGCGAATGGCTCGACTTGTTGGTGACGGCGATCCATGACAACAGCGGCCGCTACCTCGGGCCGATGCTGACCTGGAGCATCGTCACCGAGCAGCTCAAGCAAGAGGCCGAGGCCGAAAAGCTCATGCAGATGATCGACGTCATGCCGATCAACGTGATGATGGCCAACAAGGACACGCTGGAGATCGAGTACATCAACAAGACCAGCCAGAAGACCTTGGCCCAGCTTCAGAGCCTGCTGCCCTGCCCGGTCACCGAGCTCCAGGGCAAGTGCATCGACATCTTCCACAAGAACCCGGACCACCAACGCCGCCTTCTCGGCGATCCGAGCAACCTGCCGCATCGCGCTGTCATCAGCCTCGGTGACGAGAAACTGGAGCTGAACGTCGCCGCGATCCGCGACAAGCAGGGCGAGTACATCGGCCCCATGGTGAGCTGGTCGATCGTCACCGACCAGATCAAGATGGCCAACAGCGTCGGCTCGGTGGTCACGGCCGTCTCCTCGGCCGCCACCGAGATGCAGGCCAGCGCGACGGCGATGAACGGCAACGCCGAGCAGGCCAACAACAAGGCCTCGACCGTGGCCTCGGCCTCGGAGGAGCTGAGCAGCTCGATCGGCGAGATCTCGCGCCAGGTCTCCCACGCCGCCGAGGTCGCCCAGAACGCCCTCGACGACGCACAGAAGTCGAGCGAAATGATCAACGGCCTGGCCCAGGCGAGCGAGCAGATCGGCGCCGTGGTGAGCCTGATCCAGGACATCGCCGAGCAGACCAACCTGCTCGCGCTCAACGCCACGATCGAGGCCGCGCGCGCCGGCGAGGCCGGCAAGGGCTTCGCCGTGGTCGCCTCGGAGGTCAAGGCGCTCGCCAATCAGACCGCCAAGGCGACCGAGGAGATCGCGCAGAAGATCTCCGAGATCCAGAACTCGACCGGCGCCGCGGTGACGGCCAACGAGACGATCACCAACCGCATCGGCGAGATCAATCAGGCCACGACCGCGATCGCCTCGGCGATCGAGGAACAGGGTGCCGCCACGCAGGAGGTCACGGTCAACATCGGCTCGGTCTCCGAGTCGAGCTCCGAGACCGGGCGTATCGCCAGCGACATCATGGAGGCCTCCAGCGAGCTCGCCAAGCAGGCCGACGACCTGGAGCAGAACGTCAAGCAGTTCCTGGAGGCCGTCGGCGCGGCCTGATCCCGGAAAAGAACCTGGCAGCCTGGCACCTCTGCTGGAAAGCCGCTCCCGCCCTCGAGAGGGTGGGGGCGGCTTTGACTTTCCGCCTCAGAGCTTTGCCGAATGCCCCGCCGGGCGACTGCCGGTCACGACGCCGGCGCGCAGGTGCCATGGCCGACCGTGGAAGTCAGACCCAGCAACACGATCTCGCTGTAGGCCGAGCCGTCGTTGACGACCTTGAGCAGGATGCTGGAGTCGGCAAAGAGCGTCGTGAACAGCCCGCTCGAGGCGCGCCAGTCGATGGCGTGACGCTCGCACTCGTCGGCCTGGCAGCGCAGATAAGTATCACTGTCGAACAGCAAGGTGATCTGCACGCTCGGCGCCAGTTCATTGCAGCCGCTCGCCGTGCAGACCGAACGCCGGCTCTCGCTGCAGACCCAGCGCGCCGCGGCCTGGTCCAAAGGCTGGTTCTGCGACGGCGAATCCTGGGCGGCCACGGAACCGCCCGATAGCAACGCCGCCAAGATCACTGCGATACCGCCGCCAAGACGCATGGAGGTCCCTTAGCTCTACCGGACGCAATCTAGCAGATCGACGGGAGTCTTGGCGAAGCGGGGTGGCGGACCCGACAGGATTCGAACCTGTGACCTCTGCCTTCGGAGGAGGTACCAAGACCTTTCCTATATGCACGATAGAGCGCGACGGAGCACGATAAGCGACTGATCTTCATTGCTTTTTCAGATCGCCACTCCGGACCCTCTATCCAGAAACAGGTCGCGGCTTTCTCCCTGCTGCTTACGTAGTGCTTACGTGAGAAGCAAGGCCGAGGGCCGATCGGAAAGGTCTGCCTTCAGATGGCAAAGCTCACGAAACGCTTCGTCGACGCGGTCGAAATACGCGACAAGGATTATGTCGTCTGGGACGACGACCTGCCGGGCTTCTGGCTGCGCGTGTTCGCTTCCGGAAAGCGCAGCTACGTCATCCAGTATCGTGCGGCCGGCCGCTCCAGGCGCTATGCGATCGGCCGTCACGGAGTCTGGACGCCCGAGACCGCCCGGAAGGAAGCCATGGCGCAGCTCGACAAGGTCGCTCGCGGTGAGAACCCTGCCGAGGTATTGAGCGGCAACTCGATCGCAACGCGATGACCGTGAAGGAACTGGCCGAGCAATACATCAAGGCCATGGAAGCCGGGTTGATCATCGGAAAAGGTGGACGCCCGAAACGACCGTCCACGATCTACACCAACATCGGCGCCCTGAACGGCCACATCATCCCTCTGATCGGACAGCGCCGAGTGCAGGATCTGACGAAAGCCGACGTAACGAAGATGATGAATGACGTGATCGCTGGGAAGACGCGCGCCGTCAGGAAAACCGGCAAGAAGCGCGGCGTCTCGGTCTTGCGTGGCGGACGGGGAACGGCAAGCAAGTGCGTCGGCCTGACAGGCTCGATGCTCACCTACGCGAACAGCATGGGCATCATCGAACACAATGTCGCCCACGGTATTCGGAAGCCGAAGGATCAGGTGCGGGATTGACGTCTCAGCGAGGACGAATATCGCCTACTTGGTAAGATGCTCCGCGAGGCCAGCGAGGATCCTGAACTCGCTCCTACAATCGCCATCACTCGGATGCTCGCGCTTACCGGCTGCCGACGCGGCGAGATACTCGGCCTTAAGTGGAGCGCAGTCGATTTTGAGAACAGCTGTCTGCGCCTTGCGGACTCAAAGGAAGGCGCCTCGACGAGACCGGTTGGCTTACCGGTCATCGAGCTTCTCGAAGAACGGCGCGAGGCGATAAAGGGCGAGTTCGTGTTTCCAGGAGTGCGGGGATCAGAGACCTTTGGCAGCTTCCCAAACCAGTGGAACAGGATCTTTGGCGACGGTGAACTCCCCGACTTCACCGCACACATCCTTCGCCATAGCTTCGCCAGCACGGCGAACGACGTCGGCTTCACCGAAAGCACCATTGCTGCACTGGTCGGACACTCCAGCGGATCGATCACGAGCAAACATATCCACTCGCTCGATAGCGTGCTGACAATGGCGGCTGACACCGTATCCGGCTACATCCAAGGGCTGTTGGCGCGTGTCGAGTTCAAGCGGACGACTTATGCGCTTGATCGGACTGCGAGGCACTTTCAAGGTTCATCGCTCAGTCCAGCGGGACAGCCGCTGCCGCTGCACGGTCGAGCTAGGTCGGGGACCGAAGCCCATATCTCCTTGACAC
>JAKSDN010001267.1 GCA_022360075.1 Kiloniellales bacterium
GCCGCGGCGATCGCGGCTTCGGCGTCGGACCGGCTGCCGACGGAGAACTCGCCGATCACATCGGACGTATCGGACGGATTGATGTTCGGCCTGACGCTGCTTCCAGGCACCCATTGCCCATCGATAAAATTCGAATAGGTCGCCCGGGATTCGCTCGAAGGCCGTGCGCCGGCGGAGGTCATGCCGCACCTGCCTTCCGGCCGATTGCCGCCGCTGCGGACTCCAGGTGCTCTATGGCCTCCGTGACCTGCTGCTCTTCGATGATCAGCGGCGGCAGCATGCGCAGCACGTTTTCGCCGGCGATATGGGTCAACATGCGGTTGGCTCGAACGGCATCCACGCAAGCGCCCGCCGGTGGAATGCACCTTAGGCCAAGCAGGAGTCCGCAACCGCGAACCTCCGAAAAAACGTCGCCCTGCCGCTGCACCAGTTTCTCCAGCTCCGTCCAGAGCAAGCGGCTGATCCGATCGACCTCCTGCAGAAACCCGCGCCCGATCAAGACGTCGAGAACGGCATTGGCGACGGCCATGGCCAGCGGGTTTCCGCCGAACGTGCTGCCATGGGTGCCGGGCGTCAGGCAGCGGCCGACACGTTCGGTCGCGAGGATCGCCCCGACGGGGAAACCGCCGCCGAGTCCCTTGGCCAGCATCATGATGTCAGGCGCTACCTCGGCCCACTGATAGGCGAAGAGACGCCCCGTCCTGCCCATACCGCATTGCACTTCGTCGAATATGAGGAAGGCGTCATTGGCATCGCAGAGTTGGCGGACCTGGCGCAGGTAGCGGAGGCTGAGGGGCCGGACCCCGCCTTCGCCTTGGACCGGCTCGATCATCACCGCCGCGACATCGTCGTCCAACGCGGCCTCGAGTGCGGAGAAATCTCCGAACGGTACCTGGCTGAAACCAGGGGCCGGTGGGCCAAATCCCTCCAGATATTTTTCGTTGCCCGTCGCCGCCAGCGCCGCAATCGATCTGCCGTGAAAAGCGCCCTCGATCGTGATGATGCGGATACGGTGAGGCTTGCCTTCTGAGTGCTGGGCCTTGCGGGCAAGCTTGATCGCGCCTTCCGCGGCCTCCAGACCCGAGCTGCAGAAAAACGCCAGATCCGCGAAGGACAAGGAGATCAGGCGCTCTGCCAAGCGCTCCTGCTCGGGAATCCGATAGTTGTTGGTGATGTGCCACAGCTTGTCGGCATGGGACCTTAAGGTCTCGACCAGACGGGGGTGCGCATGCCCGAGGGCGCTGACGGCGATGCCCGAGAAAAAGTCGAGGTAGCGGTGGCCGTCCGAGCCGTAGAGATAAGCACCCTCGCCGCGTTCGAAACTGAGGTCGGTTCGCGGATTGGTTGGCATGAGCATCGGCGGCAGGACCTTAGCCATCACACTCTCCCGGCCATTGCGACGGTTCGCTTGGAAGCTCCGCCCCGAAGCGCCGTCTTTCGATCCTTCTTGAACACATAGAGCGGACTGGACCAAGCCCGGTGCCCGTCTTCCTGCGTGAGGCAGATGAAGGGGCGCGTGTCGCCATCGTCGCGAACAGGAATCGTCCTTTTGAGCGTCAAAGACCGGCACAGGTTCTCATCGGGCAAACGGAATACGCGGATGCGCTTTTCCAATCCGCCGGCTTCGAACACGCTGTCCTCATAGCCGATCTCGGTAATCGGGAGTTCGAACGCGAGACTGGGCGTCTTGATCTTGAGGACACCCTTGTCGGCGAGCTCGATCCAAGCGTCGAAACCCGAAAAGCTTCCCGTCGTGAAAGAGGACCAGGCGACATGGTTGTCACCGAGCTGGCGCGGCGGACGCTCTACGTTCCAGAAGTTGATCGCTTCGATCTTCTGGACGCGGTTGCCGGCGAACGTCGCCGTACCGTCCCACACGGCATTGCGGCCGCGGCCACGCGTCTCCGCGCCCTCCCAAACGACACGGACTCGCTTGCCGAGCTGCTCGGTGCGATAGGGGCGCGCGACTTCCAGAACGTCCAGGCCGTCGCGGATCTCGACCCGCTCGATCGGGGCCGTGCCCAGGATTTCGATGGTGAGTTCGAATTCATCGACATCGACGGCGACGATATCGCCCATCATCGCGGCAGTCGCGGTTTCGTACGACGAGGGCCGGCTGCCTGGATTCGTGTGGAAAATCGTCGCCGCCTCGGAGAACGCGGCCGAGACCTCAAGCCAGATCCGCGCACCTGTCGTGGCATAGTGGTGTCGGCGCCGGAAACTCTCGAACAGCGCATCGCGCGTGAGCTCGCGCATCAAGTGGCATGTGTAGCCGCCATAGGCGCCGAACTTCGATGCGCCGGGATAGCTGGAGCCCGGCCGCCCCTTGTGCCCGTCGCTCGCGGCGACAATGCCGATCCGGTAGTTGGCCTCCAGGGCATCCCTGACGATCCATTCGAACGTGCCCCAGCAAGAGTGGATCTCGACCGAAGGCTCGGTCTGGCTGTCATGGGCGTACTTCACATCCGCGTAGCGGCCGCCACAATGGGCCGTGACAATGGCGTCCTCCCGGCGGAGCGCGTCGAAGAGGTCGACGGCCGTGTGGCAATCCGGATTTTCCGGAGCCAGGTCGTCAACGAGCGCCCGGGAAGACCGGTAGATGGGCCGCCCCTCGCTTCTGTACCAAACATTGTGGTCGCCCCCGACCCCCGTGTTACCGGACCACTCATACCCGGGAAGGGTCACGAAGCGGCCAGGCTGATTGAACTCGGCGGTCAAGGCGTTGAGCTCACCCCAGAACGCATCGGTGATCTGAAAGTCGTTGCCCTGGTGGGCGCAGATATCGAGGAAGGCGCGGTCCCGTGCGAAGCTGAAGTAGTCCCGCGCCGAGTTGGTGCCGATCGTCTCCTCGCTTTGACCGTGCAGATCGCTCCAGTATCGACCGAGCCCGCCATTCTCGGCGATCCGCAGCGGGTTGCTGCGCGCGACCACGACGTCGCGACTCGGATCGACCACATCGATGGACAGGTCTCCCGCCTGGGAAACGCTGAGTCCTTCGATGACTTGCGTAAAATCACCCGGCGTGAACGCAATGAACTCCGGCAGCCCGTCGACGGACATCGTAGGCCGCAACCTGAGTTGTACATCGGCCCGGTCCGTTGGGTTGCCCCAC
>JAKSDN010001140.1 GCA_022360075.1 Kiloniellales bacterium
AAGTCCCTTAGGCTCACCTCCTAACACCCCCATTTGTCATCCTCGGGCTTGACCCGAGGATCCATGGGCATTGCGGGACCGCCAGGCCATCAGGCATTCAGGCCCCGGTCTCGCACCAAATTGGACCGGCGGATCAAGCCCGAGGGTGACAGTGAGAAGGGGGAGGGGCTATCACCAACTGTCTGGAAAAACTGGATAAACCTTACGCCGCCCCCTTCACCGGATGCGCCCGCAAACATGCCAGCACTGCCTCCGCATGGCCGTCCGGCGGAAAGACCGGGTAGAACACATGCTCGATGCGGCCGTCGCGCAGGATCAGGCCGGCGCGCTTGAGCAGGGTGATGTCGGCGACCCGCTGGACCGGCAGGCCCAGGGCGCGGGTGAGCGCGAGGCTCGCATCGCTGAGCAGGGCAAAGGGCAGGTGCAGGCGCTCGGCCGCCTCGCGCTGATAGGCCGTGTCCTGGGTGCTGAGGCCGAAGACGCGCGCGCCCAAGGCCTGGAGCTCGGCGTGATGGTCGCGGAAGCTGCAGGACTGCGGCGTGCAGCCGCGCGCCCCGGGGATCGCCTCCCAATCCTTCACCAAGGAGGGCTGGCCTGGCACGCCGGTGCGCGGGTAGATGTAGACCACCGTGCGGCCGGGCAGGCGGGCGAGCTCGACGCTGCCGCCGGCGGTGGCCGGCAGGGCGATGTCCGGGACCGGCATCCCCGTCAGGTGGTCGGCGGCGCCGTCGTCTTCGGGCACCGGCAAATCCTCGGGTAGTGTTGAAAGGTCCTCGGCCATGTCGCGGCTCCTTTCCCTGGGGTTAAGAAAGTGGTGAGACGTGGCCCTGTTCTTCAAGCTTCAAGTTGTGCTGGCAATTGCCGCTGGAACTTGGTCCTTTATCGCTCGATAAATAGCTGTATCTCGCTTTTCGGTTACGTGGACTTGACCTTGTCGGCGGGCGTATACTCCGCGCGTCGATTCGGCCTTTGAGGACAAGAGGTTCATGGCGGACTTCGCGAAACCCGGTCTCGACGACTGGCGCGCGCGCGCGGCCAAGGAGTTGCGCGGCGGCGATCTCGATGGCCTGACCTGGCAAACGCCCGAGGGCATCGCCGTCAAGCCGCTCTACACGGCGACCGACCTCGAGGGGCTGGAGACGCTGGACACGCTGCCCGGCTTCGCGCCCTTCCTGCGCGGGCCGCGCGCGACCATGTACGCCAACCGGCCCTGGACGATCCGCCAGTATGCCGGCTTTTCCACCGCCGAGGAGTCCAACGCCTTCTACAAGGAGGGCCTGAAAGCGGGCCAGAAGGGCCTGTCGATCGCCTTCGATCTCGCCACCCACCGCGGCTACGACTCCGACCATCCGCGCGTGGTCGGCGACGTCGGCAAGGCCGGCGTGGCGATCGACTCGGTCGAGGACATGAAGGTCCTGTTCGACGGCATCCCGCTCGACGAGATGAGCGTCTCGATGACCATGAACGGCGCCGTGCTGCCAGTGATGGCGAGCTACATCGTCGCCGGCGAGGAGCAGGGCGTGCCCCAGGCGAAGCTGGCCGGCACGATCCAGAACGACATCCTCAAGGAGTTCATGGTCCGCAACACCTACATCTATCCGCCGGCGCCTTCGATGCGGATCGTCGCCGACATCATCGAGCACACCGCCCGGCACATGCCGAAGTTCAACTCGATCTCCATCTCCGGCTATCACATGCAGGAGGCCGGGGCGACCTGCGTGCAGGAGCTCGCCTTCACGCTGGCCGATGGCGTGGAGTACGTACGTACGGCCCTGCAGCGCGGCCTCGACATCGACGACTTCGCACCGCGGCTCAGCTTCTTCTTCGCCATCGGCATGAACTTCTTCATGGAGGTCGCCAAGCTGCGCGCCGCGCGCTTCCTCTGGGCCCGCCTGATGAGCGTGCACGCGCCGAAGAACCCGGGCAGCCTGACCTTGCGTACCCATTGCCAGACCTCCGGGGTCAGCCTGACCGAGCAGGACCCTTACAACAACGTGGTGCGCACGGCGATCGAGGCGCTGGCCGCGGCGCTCGGCGGCACGCAGTCGCTGCACACCAACTCCTTCGACGAGGCGATCGCGCTGCCCACGCCCTTCTCCGCGCGCATCGCCCGCAACACCCAGCTCATCCTGCAGAACGAGACCGGCGTCACCAAGGTGGTCGATCCCCTGGCCGGCAGCTACTACCTGGAGAGCCTGACCGCGAGCCTGGTCGCCGAGGCGCAGAAGCTGATCGACGAGGTCGAGGCGCTGGGCGGCATGACCAAGGCGGTCGAGTCCGGCATGCCGAAGCTGCGCATCGAAGAGTCGGCGGCCCGGCGCCAGGCGCGCGTCGACCGCGGCGAAGAGGTCATCGTTGGCGTCAACAAGTTCCGCCCGGAGCGCGAGGAGGGCGTCGACATCCTCGACATCGACAACAGCCAGGTGCGCCGCCAGCAGGTCGAGCGCCTGGAGCGGGTCCGCGCCGAGCGCGACGACGCGGCCTGCCGCGCCGCGCTCGATGCGCTCGGACAGGCTGCTGCCGGCGAGGGCAACCTGCTCGCGCTCTCGATCGAGGCGATGCGCGCCCGGGCCACGGTCGGCGAGGTTTCCGACGCGCTCGAGGCCGTCTTCACCCGGCACCGCGCGGGGATCCACTCGGTCTCCGGCGTCTACGGCGCCGCCTACGAGGGCGACGAGGGATTCGCGCGCATCCGCGGCGAGGTGGAGAGCTTCGCTGCGGACGAAGGCCGGCGGCCGCGCATCCTGGTGGTCAAGCTCGGCCAGGACGGGCACGACCGCGGCGCCAAGGTGATCGCCACCGCCTTCGCCGACATCGGCTTCGATGTCGACGTCGGGCCGCTGTTCCAGACCCCGGCCGAAGGCGCGCGCCAGGCGATCGAGAACGACGTCCATGTGATCGGCGTATCGAGCCAGGCCGCCGGCCACAAGACCTTGGTGCCCGCGCTGATCGGCGAGCTGAAGGCCAAGGGTGCCGAGGACATCCTCGTCGTCTGCGGCGGCGTGATCCCACCGCAGGACTACGACTTCCTCCTCGAGGCCGGGGTCAGCGCCATCTATGGACCCGGGACCAATATCCCGAGCGCCGCGCACGAGATCCTCGGCAAGATCCGGCAAAGGCGAGCCGCCGCGTGAACCCGCTGCCCGCGATCGAGCGGTCCCGGCGGACCGTCTTCATCGCCGCCATTGGCGGCCTGGTCTTCACGGTTCTCTGGCTGGCGCTCTGCTTCTGGTACGTCGCGCAGTTCTTCGGGCTGGAGAACCTGCAGTTCCAGCAGCCGCACGAGCTGGCGGCGACCATCGGCGGAATCGCCGCACCGCTGCTCCTGGTCTGGGTGATCATTCTGGTCTTCGTGCGAGCCAACGTGGTGAGCGCCGAATCGCGCGAGCTGCTGCGCCATCTCGAAGCCATGACCTATCCGACCGAGGAAGCGGACTGGAAGGTCGCGCGCATCACCAACTCGCTGAAGGAGCAGGCCGAACTCCTGTCGAAGGCGACCGACGAGATGGTCGAGCGCATGGAGGAGATGCGCGGCGCCTTTCGCCTTCAGTCGCAGGAGCTGACCGGCGCCAGCGTGCGCGCCGCCTCCCAGGCCGAGCAGCTCCGCGAGTCGCTCGAGGCGCAGTCGGACAACCTCAGGGCCGCCAACGAGCAGGTCATGGCGCTGGTCACCGACGCCAGCGACATCGTCGACAAGCAGGTCAGGCTGCTCGACGAGGCCGCCGACCGGGCGCGCGAGACGGCCGGCTCGATCGCCGAGGGTGTGCGCGATGCCGTCGGCAGCCTGGACCAGGTCTCGGAGAGCGCCATGGATTCGGCGCGCAGCGCGGCCGAACGGATCGCCGAGGACCTGGGGGAATCGATCGCCGCGCTCGACGAGGCCGCGGACCAGGTGGTCGAGCGCACGGCTCAGTCGGTGGCACGGATCAGCGAGAGCTTGGGTGAGCCCGTGGGCGCCTTGGACGAGGCGGCCGAACGCGCCATCGACCGGGCCGCCTCCGCCAGCGCTACGATCGCGGACAGCCTCAAGCAGCCGGTCGAGGCGATCAACCAGACGGCCGAGCAAACGGGCGAGCGTGTCCGGGTCGCTGCCGCGATGGTCACGAACAGCCTGCGCGAGCCGTTGGCCGCCTTGAACGAGGCCGCCGCACAGACCGAGCAGCGCACCGGCGCGGCGATCGATCAGATCTCCGCCCACCTGGCCGACCCGGCCAAGCTGTTGAACGAGGCGGCCGACCGCGCGGTCGAGCGCACGCACGAGGCCGTCGCCAAGGTCTCCGGCGGGCTCAAGGAGCCGCTCCAGTTGCTCAACAAGGCGACGGACGACGCGCTCGATCGCACCCGCACCTCGATCTCCACCGTGATCGAAGCCTTGGCGCAGCCGGCTTCCCTGCTCGACGAGGCCACGCAAGACGCACTCGAACGCACGCGCCAGTCCGCCGACAACGTCTCCGCCGCATTGCAGAAGCCGGCGGTCCTGATCGAGAAGACGACGCAGGACTCGCTGCTGCAGATCCAGGAGTCCGCGGAGAAGCTCAAGGACTCGCTGGACAAGCCGGTCGCGCTGATCGAGCAGGCCGCCCAGGCGGCGATCCACAAGGCGCGCCAGTCCAGCAACAACGTCGCCAGCTCACTGCAGCAGCCCGTCGTGCTGATCGAGCAGGCGGCCCAAGAGGCCGTCGCCCAGGCCCAGCAGTCGGCAGAGAGTGCGAGCAACGCTTTGCAGAAGCCCGCCGCGCAGATCGAGCAGGCCGCGCAGGAGGCCGTGGCCCGCGCCCAGCAATCGGTCGAGACGGTCTCGGCCGCGCTCTTGCGCCCGGCCGGCCTGATCGAGCAGGCCGCCCAGGAGGCGGTCACCCGGGCGCAGCAGTCGGCCGATGCCGTCTCCGCCGCGCTGCAACGGCCCTCGGCCCTGATCGAGCAGGCGGCGCAGGAAGCGGTGGCCCAGGCCCAAAGCTCGTCGGAAAGCGTCTCCACGGCCTTGCAGCGGCCCTCGGCCCTGATCGAGAAGGCTGCGCGCGAGGCCGCAGTCAGCGCCCAGCAGTCGGCCGATGGCGTCTCCACGGCCTTGCAGAAGCCGGCCAGCCTGATCGAGCAGGCGACCCAGGAGTCGGTCACTATGGCGCAGCAGGCGGCCGAGGCGGTCGCCGCGTCCCTGGAACGGCCGGCCAAGCTGCTGGAGGACCGCAGCCAGCACGTGCTCGAGCGCGCGCGTGCCGCGGCCGCCCAGACGGCGAAGGTCCTGGAGCAGCCTTCGGCGCAGATCGAGCAGACCACCGAGCGCACGATCGAGCGCAGCAAGGAGGCCGTGGGCAAGGTCGCCGAGAGCTTGCAGGAGCCGATGCAGCTCCTGGACAAGACGGCCGAGCAGGCGCTGCAGCGCACGCGCGGCGTCTCGACCCAGGTGGCCAAGGCGCTGGAGGAGCCCTCGGGCGTCCTCGATCGGGCGACCCAGCGCGCCGTGGAGACCACCCGGGCCGCCGTCGATGTCATGGCCGAGACCCTGCGCGAGCCGCTGGCCTTGCTCGACGAATCGACCGCGCGCGCGGTCGAGCGCACGGCCGAGCTCTCCGAGCAGCTCCGCCGGCGCTCCGACGAGATGCTCTCGGTCAGCGAGCAGACGCGCGAGCTGGCCGAGAAGCTGCGCGAGGACATCGACGCCGACTCCGAGTCCTTCGTCGAGGTCGGCAGCCGCATCTCATTCCAGGCCAAGCAGTTCAGCGACCTCCTGCGCCAGCAGATCGACCACCTGAACGCCGCCTTCGAGCGCAGCGGCGGCCAGGTCAACTATCTCAGAGAGGCGCTCAGCCAGCAGAGCGAAGACATGAACCGCCTCTCGACCCAGATCGGCGAGCAGGCGCGTTCGATCACCACGGTCATGCAGACCCAGGCCCAGGATGTGCGCACCGCCTTCGAGGTCGCGGCGACCCGGGCCAAGGTCATGAACGAGTCGCTGCGCGAGCGCGGCGAGACGCTGACCACCTCGGCGGAGGAGATCACCACCAAGCTGCGCCAGACCGCCGCGGAGATGACGAGCAGCATGTCCCAGGCGGGCGAGGCGGAGAGCGCACGCCTGATCGAGACGGCCACCGAGGCCGAGCGCAAGATCGTCGCGGCCGGGGTGGAGATTCGCCCGCAGGTCGAATCGATCGCGGCCGCCGTCGACCGGGCGGTCGAGCAATCGCGCCTGGCCGGCGAGGGCTTCCGCCGCCAGGCCGAGGAGCTGGGCCAGACCTCCGACCGCGCGGCGGAGCAGATCGACCGGGTTGGCGAGATCGTCCAGGGCCGCGCCGTCGATCTCTCGCAGGCGGCGCGCGAGATTACCACTGGCGCCGAATCGCTGGCGCAGAGCTTCAAGGTGCAGAGCGAGGAGCTGCGCACCGCCGCCGATAAGGCCAATGCCTCGACCGCGAGCCTCAAGGAGGCGGTGCAGCAGGAGATCCGCGATCTCGCCCGGGTCGGCGGCGAGCTGAGCGCGCTGGCCCGCAACATCAAGCAGTCGCTGTCCGACCAGGCGACCGAGCTGGCCCAAGGCCTGGCGACGACTAAGGAGGCCTCCGAGGATATCCGCGAAGAGCTGCGCGCTCAGGCCCACGATCTGGCCGAGGCCTCGGAAGAGACCATGGAGCGGCTGGCCCAGATCGGCGAGAAGGTCGAGAAGAGCGCCTCCGTCCTGACCGAGAGCGCAGAGCGCGCGCTCGACAAGACCCACGAGCTCTCCGGCCTGCTGGAGACGCGGGCCGCGGCGCTGAGCGAGGCCGTGGGCTCCGCATTGGTCGATGCGACCGAGGCCAGCGTGGTCTTTCGCGAGCAGACCAAGGAGCTGGTCAGCGCCTCGGAGCAGGCCGCCATCCAGGCCCGCTCGATGCGCCACAACGAGGCGCTCGGCCGGCGCGACCTCTTTCTGCGCACCGCGACCGTGATGATCGAGGATCTCAACTCGGCGGCGATCGACATCAACCGGCTGCTCGAGGAGGAGATCCCCGACGACATCTGGAAGCGCTATCGGCGCGGCGACAAGTCGATTTTCGCACGGCGCATCCTGAAGATGCGCGACCGCTTCGCGATCCCGGAGATCGAGGACCGCTACGAGCACGACCAGGACTTCCGCGACAAGGTGACGCGCTACATGAACCAGTTCGAGTCGCTGCTCACCCAGGCGACCGACTGCGATCCCGAGCAGGTTCTGAGCGCCACCTTCCTGACCGCCGACGTCGGCAAGCTTTACCTCCTGCTTTCCCGATCTCTGGGTCGTACCCAGTAGTACGGTGTTGCGCCCCACGACGATCGACAGCAAACAGGTCTCGGTGAACCGGCAGGCCAAGACCCTGCTGCGTCTCCTGCCCTATCTCTGGCCCAAGGGCCGCATGGATTTGCGCCTGCGCGTGGTCGTCGCGCTGGTCATGCTGGTCGCGGCCAAGGTCGCCAACGTTTACGTGCCGCTGATCCTGCGCGACGCCGTCGACTCCCTGACGCCGGAAGCCAGCGTGGCGCTCGCTTTGCCGCTCGGCCTGCTGCTCGCCTACGGTGCCGCGCGGGTCCTGGCGATCGCTTTCGCCGAACTGCGCGAGGCCGCTTTCGCCCGCGTCGCCCAGAACGCGATCCGCAACGTCGCGCTGCAGACCTTCCAGCACCTCCACGCGCTCTCGCTGCGCTTTCACCTGGACCGCCAGACCGGCGGGCTCTCGCGCGCCATCGAGCGCGGCGTCAAGGGCATCGAGTTCCTGCTCAACTTCTTCCTGTTCAATGTCGGCCCGACGCTGGTCGAGATCGCGTTGGTGATCGGCGTGCTCTGGTTCCTGTTCGACTGGCGCTATCCGGCGGTCACCGCCGGCACCATCGTCGCCTACGTCTGGTTCACTTTCGCGGTCACCGAATGGCGCCTGGCCTTCCGCCGCCAGATGAACGACGCCGACAGTGCGGCCAACACCAAGGCGATCGATTCCCTGCTGAACTTCGAGACCG
>JAKSDN010000584.1 GCA_022360075.1 Kiloniellales bacterium
CCCACCCCTACACCGAGGCCCTGCTCTCGGCCGTGCCGCTGCCCCAGGCGCGCCAACCGAGCGGCCGGATCGTGCTCGGCGGCGATATCCCCAGTCCCCAGGCGATTCCCGCCGGCTGCCCCTTCCACCCCCGCTGCCCGCGCAAGATCGGTGCGCTCTGCGAGCAGAGCCGGCCGCCCTTGACGATGGATCGGGAGGCGCGTCGCGTCTCTTGCCATCTGCACGGCCGATAAGCTCGGCCGACACGCGCTCGCCGAAAATCGCTCCAGGCAGTGCCTCACAGGCTGCTGGTGATCCCGCCGTCGACGTAGAGAACGTGTCCGTTGACGAAGCTCGAAGCGTCGGATGCAAGGAAGATCGCCGCACCGACCAGCTCCTCGACTTGGCCCCAGCGCCCGGCCGGGGTGCGCTTGCCGAGCCAGGCGTTGAAGGCCTCGTCCTCGACCAGGGCCTTGTTGAGCGGCGTATCGAAGTAGCCGGGGCCGAGGCCGTTGACCTGGATGTTGTGCTTGCCCCAGTCGATGCACATGCCCTTGGTCAGCATCTTCACCGCACCCTTGGTGGCCGTGTAGGGCGCGATGGTCGGGCGGCCGAGCTCGCTTTGCACCGAGCAGATGTTGATGATCTTGCCGCGCTTGCGTGGGATCATGTGCTGCGCGACGGCCTGGCCGACGAAGAAGACGCTGTCCAGGTTGGTCGCGATCAGCTTGTGCCAGGTCTCCTCCGGGAAGTCCTCGAGCGGGGTGCGGTGCTGCATGCCGGCGTTGTTGACCAGGATGTCGATCGGGCCGATCACTTCCTCGATCGCCTGCACCGCCAGGGTGACGGCGGCGCGCTCGGTGACATCGAAGGGTCGCTCGTGGACCGTGAGGCCTTCGGCCCGCAGGCCGTCGGCGGCCTCGGTCAGCTTGGCCTCGTCGCGGCCGTTCAGGACGATCTCGGCGCCGGCCTGGCCCAGGCCGCGCGCCAGGGCGAGGCCGATCCCCTGGCTCGATCCGGTGACCAGCGCAAGCTTGCCGTCGAGTTTGAAGCGCTCCAGGCTCATGGGGATCTCCGTTCCATCGGTCTTGGCGC
Organism: Kiloniellales bacterium; assembly: GCA_022360075.1. The sequence goes on from JAKSDN010000584.1 coordinate 1,075, forward strand.
GGGAAGGCCGTGCATCCGGTGTGTGCAGGCCGGCTGGATTGGGCCATGATAGAAGACCGCGCGCCCGAGGCCAGAGGAGAGTCGCGATGAAAGCCGCCGTCCTGCACGCACCCGAGGATCTGCGCATCGAAAGCACGGAGGTCGGCGACCCCGGCCCCGGCGAGGTGCGCGTCGCGATCGCCGCCGGCGGCATCTGCGGCTCCGACCTGCACTACTACTACCATGGCGGCTTCGGCACGGTGCGCCTGAAGCAGCCGATGATCCTGGGCCACGAGGTCTCGGGCGTGGTCGAGGCCGTTGGCCCTGAAGTGACGGCGGTGATGCCGGGCACTCGCGTGGCGCTGAATCCGAGCCGGCCCTGCAAGGCCTGTCGCTACTGCCTGGCCGACATGCCCAATCACTGTCTCGACATGCGCTTCTACGGCAGCGCCATGCGCATGCCCCACGTGCAGGGCGCCTTCGCCGAGGCCTTGATCGCCGACGAGGCGCAATGCGCCCCGGTGCCGGAAAGCCTGCCGCTGACCTCGGCGGCTTTCGCCGAGCCGCTGTCAGTCGGGCTGCACGCGGTACGCCGGGCCGGTCCGATGATCGGCAAGTCGGTGCTGGTGACCGGCCAGGGCCCGATCGGCGCACTCGCCGTGGCCGCGGCGCGCGCGGCCGGGGCGACCCAGATCGTCGCGACCGACGTGGTCGATGAGCCGCTCGAAGCCTCCCGCGCCATGGGCGCCGATCTGGCGCTCAACGTCGCCAGCGATCCGGACGCGCTGGCCGCCTTCGGGGCCGACAAGGGGCAGTTCGACGTGCTGCTGGAGGCCTCGGGCAACGAAGCGGCGATCCGCGGCGCGCTCGACGTCGTGCGGCCGGGCGGCGTTCTGGTGCACATGGGGCTCGGCGGCGAGATCACGCTGCCCTTCAACACGGTCGTCGCCAAGGAGCTCGAGCTGCGCGGCACCTTCCGCTTCCACGAGGAGTTCCGCTGGGCCGTGTCGCTGATCGCCTCGGGGCGGATCGATGTCACGCCCTTGCTGACCGAGGTGATCCCGCTCGACCAGGCCGAGCGCGCCTTCGCGCTGGCGTCCGACCGGACCCGTGCCATGAAGGTTCAGCTCGCCTTCAACTGAGGGCTCGTCCGAGTCGTCGCCGATTAGAGCCGAGGCCGTCCAGGCAGGCGCTTCTGCCCATTCGAGATGTGCTCTGACAGGGGATCTCGCCGCATTTCCGTGTCAGGTGAGCCTCTTCCCTAACTCTTTGAAAAACAGTTACTCCTACTGGCGATCTGGCAGGTAGAGTGGCACTTTCTCGCCGTTCGATCGCCGCCGAAGGGCATCCGTGAAACAAATGAAACGAAGCGGGCGCCGGCCCGAAACAGGGCCGAAACCTGGGCCGCCTAGCTTAGTGATGTCGGGGGCGGAGGCGCCACGTAGGGCGTTGAAACGGGCTCTCCAGGCCCACCCACCCGCCCGCCCCCGATTTTTACTTTCACACTACCGATTTCAGGCGAAGGCATTGACTCGCGAGCAGATTTCCCTGGTCCAGAACAGCTTCAAGAAGGTCGCCCCGATTCAGGCGGCCGCGGCGGCCCTGTTCTACAAGCGCCTTTTCGAGCTCGACCCTTCGCTCCAAGGCATGTTCTGCAAGGACATAACGAAGCAGGGCCACGAGCTCATGGCCATGCTGGCGACGGCCGTCCAGGGGCTGAGCGATCTCGATCGCCTGCTGCCGGTCGTGCGCGATCTCGGCATCCGCCACAAGGATTACGGCGTCGAGCCCGCCCACTACGAGACCGCTGGCGCCGCCCTGCTCTGGACCCTGGAGCAGGGCCTCGAGGGCGACTTCACCGAAGACGTGAGGCAGGCCTGGGCGACGGTCTACCAGACGCTCGCCATGGTGATGATGGCCGCCGCCAACGAGAAGAACACGGCCTAAGCTCAGAACACCTTCCCGTCGAACGGATGCCAGCCCTCGCGGTGCTCGACCTCGACCACCCAGAGGTCGGGATCGCGCTCGACCGCGCGGGCGATGTAGGCATCGGCCTCGGCTTCCGGCACCAGCGCGCCCTTGAAGGCGGCGAGCCAGCCGAGCACGCCGTCGATGTCGCGGGTCTGAGACAGGACGCGGCAGCCCTGGTCGAGCTGATTGAGCTTCAGCAGTAGCGTGCCGCCCTTGAGCTCGCCCTTGCGGGCGACGACGGCGGGCACGCCCTCGGCGTTGCACCGCCGGACATGGGCCATGACCCAGACGTCGGTCGGCAGGCGATCTTCCACGAGCGTCCTTGTCGCCTCCGCCTAGGCACGCCGAAGGTGAGCGCCCACGAAGCCAAGGGCCGCCACGCCCATTGCTCGGCGTGGCGGCGCCTCGGTCGCAAGCAGCCTGGCTGACGTCGCGATTACTTCAGAACCTCTGTCGTCTCGAGCATGAAGCGGCCCATCGGATTTTGGAAGAAGTCCTTCACGTGGCTGCGCGAGGCATTGCGGAAGGGGCTGTAGTAGAGCCCGAGCCAGTTGACCTCCTCCTGGGCGATGCGCTGCAGGTCGAAGTACATGCCCTTGCGCGCCTCGGGGTCGGTCTCGATGCGGGCCTGTTCGACCAGCTTGTTGACCTCGGGGTTGTTGTAGCGCGTGTAGTAGGACAGCACGTCCGCATCGGCGCCGTAGAGCACGAAGCCGGTCTTCTGGTCCGGGTCGATGACGTCGTTGGTCCAGTAGTTGGTGTTGAGGTCGTAGGTGCCCTCGACGATCGTGTCCCAGGTCTGGCCGACCTCCTGCTTGACGATGTTGACCGTCACGCCGGCCTTGCCGAGCTGATCCTGCACCAGCACCGCGACCTGCTCGTAGTTGGCGTCGCCCGCCTGCACCACGAAGTCGAGCGAGACGTCCTTGGCGCCGGCGTCGGCGAGCAGCTTCTGCGCGGCCGAAAGATCGTGGGTCCAGCGCGGGTTGTCGGGGTTGTAGTACATGCCGCCGGCCGGGATGTAGGAGTTCGCCGGCGTGCCGTAGCCGAAGGTCACGGTCTGGATGATCGCCTCGACGTCGATGGCCTGGGCGATCGCCTGACGCACCCGCACGTCGTCGAGCGGCGGGTTGCTGTGGTTGAGCAGGATGTGGTCCATCCGGCTCGAGGGATCGAGGTGCACGTTGATGTCGGCGTTGCCATCCAGTTCGGCGATGCGGTTGAAGGGCACGAAGATCATCGCGTCCAGCTCGCCGGCCTGGAGCTTCAGGATCCGGGTGTTGTCGTTCGGGATGTACTGCCACTCGACGCCGTCGAGCTTGGGCAGACCCGCCTCCCAATAGTTCGGGTTCTTTTCCAGCACGATCTTGTCGCCGCGGCGCCACTCGACCAGGCGGAAGGCGCCGGCCCCGACCGGCTTGTCGGAGAAGCCCTCGTAGTCTCCGGTGACCGTCGCCTCGGGCAGGATCGCTGCGGCGAAGAGCGCGAGGATCGACAGGAAGGGCGTGGTCGGCTCCTTCAGCGTGAAGGTGATGGTGCGGTCGTCCGGAACCTCGATCGCGTCGATCACCGTGAACATCGAGCCGAAGACCGAGCCCTCGCCGTCACGCAGCCGCTCGATGCTGAACTTGGCATCGCTCGTCTTGAGCGGGCTGCCGTCGCTGAAGGTGAGCCCTTCGCGCAGCGTGAAGCTATAGGTCAGGCCGTCGTCGGAGACCGTCCAGCTCTCCGCCAGGTCCGGCTCGATGCCGGTGGCCTCGCGGGTGTTGCGGACGAGCTGCGCGTTGATGTTGTTCAGCACCCAGACGTCGGCGTTCTGACTGACCAGGATGGGGTCCATGAAGACGCTGTCTTGGTCGCGGCCGATCTTGAGCACGCCGCCGTCCGCCAAAGCCTGGCTTGTCCCGAGCGCCAGCACCAGGACGGCGCCGCAGAGTGTGCGTCCGATTGTCATATCCATTCCCCTGTTTCTTATTGTCCAACCATGTCCCGGCCTGCCCTTGGCGGGAGGCCGTCGCGTAAGCGATAACCCCGAAATTATCCCACGATCCTGATGAGACGCAATCGGGCGCCGGTCTTGGCTTGACTTTGAGCGTTGGAGAGCAGCCTCTCGTCTTATCGTGCGGCTCGCACGAAGACCGAGAACGGCGCGATCACAGCTCATCGACCACGGCCGTTTACGATTTGTTAACAAAGATGAATCGCAATAGCGTGTAGCGCTGCGTCAGGTATTTCCCTGTCGCCTACGCTCAGAGAATTCGACCCCGAGTCCTGTGGGTGTCCCGCGCATTTGACGCCCCCGACTCCAAGAAGACTCGAGAAAACGCGCCCTTCGCGTAACGACTGCCCCTTGGGTAGGGTAACCATGAGACGTTTCGCGACAGCTCTTCTCTTCCTCGGCCTGCTCTTCGGGCATCTCCCGGCTTCGGCCAGCAGCCTGACGGTGGTCGCCGACGAATGGCCGCCGTATTCCGGCGAAGCCTTGCCAAGCAAGGGCCTTTCGCTCGACGTGATTCGCAGCGTTCTCGAACGCGCCGGCTATCAGGTCGAGGTGGCCGTGATCCCCTGGGCCAGAATCATGGACGGCGCGCGCAAAGGAAGCTTTGACGTCGTCGGAAGCCTCTTTCTAACCGAGAACCTCAAGCCGCATGTGACCTACAGCGAGCCTTACTACACGACCGAGGTGAATTTCTTGCGCAGGGTGGGGGCTCGGCAGACCTTCGCGAAGCCGGACGGCCTACGCCCCTTCTCGATCGCCGTCGGCGACGGCTTCCACCATTCGGAAGAGTTCGACTCTGCGGACTACCCGAACAAGGTCGTCGTCACGACCACGCTCCAAAGCGTGCAGATGGTCGCGCACGAACGTGTAGACCTGACCTTGGATAGCGCGGAAGTCATTCACCACGCCTTGGAACGGGAAGATCCAAGCCTTCAGGGCATGGTCGAGTTCCTGCCCAAGCCGCTGGCGAGCAGAGGTATTCACATGGCGGTGCGCAACGACCTGCCCATGCGAGACAAGGTGATTGCGGACTTCAATCGCACGCTCGGCGAAATGAGAAAGGACGGTTCCTTCGCGGCGCTGCTCGCGAACCATTCCCTAGGCACCCAATGACCGCAGAGGCTGTCGGAGTAGCTGCAAGGCTGAAGGCTTGGCATCCAGGCCGCAGGCTCGGCACGCGCCTGATTTTCTGGATGGTCGTCTCCAGCACGCTCTTGTCCGTGCTGGCGAGCGCGATTCAGCTCTACGCTAGCTATCAACGCGACGCGTCAAACACGCAAGAGTCCTTTGACATCGTCGAGCAGAGCTTCCACTCGAGCCTGACCACGGCCTTGTGGGAACTCGATTTCAAACATATCGAAGTCATCCTCGATGGTCTGGTCGCGAACCAAGGCGTCGTCGAAATCGAGCTTGTCGCGAGCACGGGGCAGAAAATCGTCAAGCGCGCCGAAACACCGGATTCGGCCACGATCACGAAATCCTTCGCGTTGACTCGAACGGACCCGGACGGCACCCAGACGCATCTGGGCGATCTGCGCATTGGCATGACCTTGGCATCGGCCCGCGATCGGCTGCTGTCGCAGTTCTGGACCCTTCTGGCCACCAATATGACCAAGACCCTGCTCGCCTCGAGCGCCATGCTGATCCTGTTCTATTTCCTGGTCTCCAGGCATTTGCGACGAATCGCTTCATTCGAGCAGGGCATCGAAGCGGAGCTGGCCGAAGCCCGGCTCAGCCTGAATCGTAGGCCGCCCGCCGTACCCGATGACCTCGATCTCGTCGTCGAGGCCATCAACACGGCGCAACGCCGGGCTCGGGCGTCTTTCGCGTCTGTCGATAAGCTCAATCGAAACCTCGACCGCTCGAACCGCGAGCTGAAGCGTTCGAACGACGAGCTTGAGCAGTTCGCCCATATCGCCGCCCACGATTTGCAGGAACCCTTGCGCAAGATCTGTGCCTTTGGGCAGCTCCTGCGCGATGAGTACGGTGAGGCGCTGGATGATCAGGGCCGCGAGTACATCGAATTCATGGTCGAAGCCTCGAGCCGGCAACAGCACTTGGTCAAGGACCTGCTGACCTATTCGCGGGTCGGAGCACAAGCGCGGCAATTCGCGCCTGTGGATCTGAACGCCGTCCTAAAGTCCACCCTTGAGGACTTGTCGGTGACGCTGAAGGCGACCGACGGCCAGGTCGAAGTTGCGGAGATGCCGAGCGTGACGGCGGACAGATCCGAGATGAAACAGCTCTTTTTGAACCTGATCGGCAACGCGCTCAAGTATCGTTCGCCCGAGCGGGTGCCACGCGTCGCGATTCGCGCCGAGACGCTGAATGACCTCGGCAGCATCGAGCGGCGGCGCAATTTCTGCCGGATCTATATCGAGGACAACGGGATCGGTTTCGATCAGGCGATGGCGGAAAAGATCTTCGAGCCTTTCAGAAGGCTCCATGCCCGTGCCGACTACGAGGGCACGGGAATCGGTCTGGCTATCGTGCGAAAAATACTGTTCCATCACGGTGGAACGATTACGGCGAAGGGCCGGCCAGGCCACGGCTCGTTGTTTGTTGTCACATTGCCTATTGCCAAGACGGTTGAGGGGCTTGCCCAGTGAGTGCATCAAGCCGGCGTATCCCAGGCGTCATCCTTCTCGCCGAAGACGATCCGGGCGACCAGAAGCTGATCAGACGGGCCTTTGCGACAGGGCCGCTGGACTACCAGCTCAAGGTCGTGGAGGACGGGGACGAGCTTGTCGACTACCTGACTCGGTCGGGGAAGTACACCGATGTCAGGGAGGCGCCCAGGCCGAGCCTCGTGCTGTTGGATCTGAATATGCCAAAGAAGGACGGGCGCGCCGCTCTTCGCGAAATCAAGTCGCACCGTGACCTGCGCCGAATTCCCGTCGTCGTCCTGACGACGTCGGATCAAGAGATCGACATCATCCAGTGTTACGATCTCGGGGCCAACTCCTACATAACCAAACCTTCTTCGTTTCCGGAGCTTGCCCAAATGGCTGAGCAACTTGAGTCCTACTGGTTCGAACTCTCCAGGACGCCTTACTGTTAACGAATTGTTAAGGGGTCGTTGTTCTCATCAAGTCGAACTCGGAAGAAGTTCATTTAACACCGGTTGCATTCGCTTCCTAAATTGGGTGTCCGGCCATGCCCCAATCTGGAAGGACGCATCCTGATCGCCGGAACTCGGATCCGGCCCATCGTCCGTCGAGCGGTGCCGACGACTCGATCGATCAAGGTCAGGCGACGCCTTCGAGCAAGCGCTATCGCATCGTCCATGTCGACGACGACTCGTCTGACCATCTGTTGCTGCGAAAGCTCCTGTCGCGGTTCGAAGCGCCCTGCTTCGAGGTGGTGTTCTTCAAGACCTTTTCGGATGCCTACGACAGCCTGCGGTCCGAATCCTTCGACGTCGGGCTTATCGACTATCAGCTCGGCAGCGCCACCGGTCTAAAGCTGGTCGAAGAGCTCGGCGGGCGACTCTGTCCGACGCCGTTGGTGATCCTGACCGGGCGCGGCGACCACAGCATCGACGTCGAGGCGACGAAGGCCGGTGCCTTCGACTATCTGGACAAGAACGACTTGAGCCCGGCCTTGCTGGAGCGAACCATCCGCAACGTGCGCGTCCAGTTCGAGACCGAGCAGCGCCTTCGGCAAAGCGAAAGCCTGTTGCGCCAGGCCAAGGCGGAAGCCGATGCCGCCAGCAAAGCGAAGTCAGAGTTTCTGGCCAGGATGAGCCACGATCTCAGAACGCCCCTGAATGCGATCCTCGGCTTCTCGGAGGTCGTCAGGGACGAGGTGCTGGGACCGGTCGGCAACGACAAGTACAGAGACTACGCCAACGACATCTATCAAAGCGGCCAGCTCCTGCTGTCGATGATCAATGAGATCCTCGACCTCTCGAAAATCGAGTCCGGCACGCTCGAGCCGCAAGAGGATGAGGTCGTTCTGGACGAGCTCTCCTTTGCGGCGCTCAGACTGTTCGGGCCGAGCGCGCAGGCCGCAGGATTGTCGCTTCGGGTCGAACTGGCGCCGGACCTGCCCATATTGCGGGCCGACCGCCAGATGGTCGATCGCATGCTGTTCAACCTGTTGTCGAACTCGATCAAGTTCACGCCCAAGGGCGGTCGAATCCTCGTTTATGCGGAGACGGGCGAGCAGGGCATTCGGCTGATCGTCGAGGACAATGGAGTCGGTATCGCGCAGTCCGACGTCAAAAGAGTCCTCGAGCCCTTCGGCCAGCTCAGCCTTCCGTCGGAACCCACGACGGGATTCGGCCTCGGCCTGGCGATCGTCCGTTCCTTGATCGAGCTGCATGGCGGGCGCCTTGCCATCGAAGAGGCGCCGGAGTCCGGCACGCGCGCGATTCTGGCTTTCCCAGAGGACCGAATCCTCTCCCGTCAGCCTCGAAATTGACCGACGATCGGCGGCATGCGCCGAAGTTGGATTAGAAAAAAGATTGAAGATACCAACCGGTTTGTTTATATTGTTTCAGAACCGATGTTCTGTTGATGCCATCCGTGGTGCGATTCGGCCAAGGGTTGCTTGGCGAAGGCGAGTTACGATGAGAAATGCAGCGGAAACGCGCGAAAGGCTGCTCGAGACGGCCACGCGCCTGATCTGGCAGAGCAATTATAATGGCGTCGGCGTCAACGAGATCTGTAAGCAGGCCGGCGTCACCAAGGGTGCTTTCTACCATCACTTCGAGACCAAGGCCGATCTCTACGTCGCGGCTTCGCGGCACTATTGGGAGAGCATGAAGCTCGACTTGGACGCGATCTATTCGCCCTCCTATACGCCCTTGGAACAGTTGGAAAATCTCATCCAATTGATTATCTCCAAGCAAGAGTCCGAATGCTGCGTCACGGATCGCGAGGTGATCGGCTGCCCCTTCTTCACCTCGGGCGGACAGGCCGGCGCCGGGGAGGCGAAGATCCGCATGGCGGCGCGTGAGATGGAAGATCACGTACAGAAGTACAGCGTCGCGCTGATCCGTAACCTGAAGGGCGAGGGCGTCCTGGCCGGCGACCCCGATGTCGAGCAAGTGGCCCGGCTCCTCCATCACTTCATCCAAGGCCTGTTGATGTATGGCCGTGTCTTGAACAGCCTGGATGCGGTGCGCGCCGACCTGCGTGCCGGTATCTACCGGCTGATCGAGCTCAGGGACGAATATCGGGCCGAAGGGCCCGAGCTCCGCGTGCCCGGCGCCATGGACGCCGCCTGAAAACCCCACGTTTCCGGCCTTTTTTGCATCGCCGAATCAAAAGAAACACTTCCCGGCATTGAAAACATACCGATCGGTATCTATCTCTGTCTCACAAGCATACCGACTGGTTTGTTTCTGAGATTTTGACCTGCGAGGAAGAGCGGAATGAGCGCCGGGATTAGAGTCAAAACCGCGACGATCGCCATCACCCTTGTCGGCGGCCTGTTGGCCGGCGGCTATCTCTTGAAAAGCGAGCTGACGGGCGGCCTGGGCGCTGTCCAGGCCGCGCCGGTGCCGGCGCCGCAGGCGGTGCCCGTGTCCGTCGTGGAGGTCCGCTCCGAGCCGGTCCGCCTGTGGAGCGAGTTCACCGGGCGCCTGTCGGCCATCGACTGGGTCGAGCTGCGCCCGCAGGTCAGCGGCACCATCACCGAGGTGAGGTTCGAGGACGGCCAGAGGGTCGCCAAGGGCGACGTCCTCGTGGTTATCGATCCACGGCCCTACGCGGCGGCGGTCGCCGAGGCCAAGGCCGACCTCGCGGCGGCTCGGCACACGCTGGAGCTCGCCGAGAAGCAGCGGGTCCGTGCCGAACGTCTGGTCAAGAAGGGTCATGTCTCGCAGAGCGTGCTGGACGAGCGGATCAGCGACCACACGGTGGCGATCAGCCAGGTGGAGAGCGCCAAGGCGAAACTCGAGCAGGCCGAGATCGATTTGGACTATGCTTACGTCAAGGCGCCGATCAGCGGCCGCCTCAGCCGCGCCGAGATCACCGAGGGCAACCTGGTCGAGGCCGGCCCCAACGCGCCCATCCTGACCTCGATCGTCGCGACCGACGCCATCTATGCCGACTTCGAGGTCGACGAGCGCACCTACCTGCGCCACATGCACGGCGTGGCCAAGGCCGGCGAGGCGGCGAGCGCGCTGCCGGTCGAGCTGACCATCGATGCCGGCGAGCTGCGCAGCTACAGCGGCCGCATCCACAGCTTCGACAACCAGATCGACCCGGCGACCGGCACGATCCGCGCGCGCGCCATCTTCTCCAACGAGGACGGCAGCCTGCTGCCCGGCATCTTCGCCGAGGTGCGGCTCGGCGGGCCCACGGTCGAAGAGGTCGTCCTGCTGAACCCGGGCGCGGTCGGCACGGACCAGGACCGCAAGTTCGTCTACCTCGTCGACGAGAACGACCAAGTCGTCTATCGCGAGGTCTCGCTCGGCGCCTCCGTCGACGGCAAGCGCGTCATCACGCACGGCCTGGCGGTCGGCGAGCGGGTCATCGTCGGCGGCCTGATGAAGGTGCGCCCCGGCCTGACCGTCGCGCCCCACGCGCCCGAGGGCGAGAGCCCGACGCTGTTGTCCGAGAAGCCGAGCGGCGCCGAGCTCACGGTGGCGAACTGAAGCACTCGCGATTCTGGGATAATGGCGCTTGCCTCCAGACCGCAGTCTCGGGCGCAAGGGTGAGCGGTTAGGCGCTCGTATTCACCTGTCCCACCATTGTCATTGCCGGGCGGGCGAAGCCCGAGCGCTTCGCGCTCCCGGCAATCCATCGAGGTCCGAGTCC
>JAKSDN010000285.1 GCA_022360075.1 Kiloniellales bacterium
CGCTGGAGCGTGTTGCGCAGGCGGTCGTGGTAGCGCCGGCGCCGGATCTGGGTGCGCGAGCGGGCCAGGAGCTCGTTGCGGTCGATCGGCTTGATCAGGTAGTCGCTGACGCCGAGCTCCAGCCCCTTGGCCAGGCGATCGAGGAACACGTCCTCGAGCAGCAGCAGGATCGGCACATGGCGTGTCTGGGACTGCGAGCGAAGCTGGGAGCAGAGCCGCAGGCCGTCCTCGCCGTTGATCTCGAGCCCGGCGATGATCATGTCGTAGCTGCGCTCGCAGCCGAGGCGAAGACCGTCTTCGGTATCCGCGGTGTGGTCGACGACGTAGCCTTCGCCGCGCAGGCAGTCGATGATCTTGCGCGAGGCTGACTCGCTGCTGTCGACGACCAGGATCCGGGCGCTGTCGATGCGCTCCTCGCCCGGGCGGTGCTTGTCGAACATGCTGGACTCGCCCGAGGCCGCTTGGCGCAGGCGCAGCTCGTCCATGGTCATCTTCAGCCGGACCAGGGAGCGCACCCGGGCAAAAAGCGCCACGTCGTTGACCGGCTTGGACAGAAAGTCGTCGGCGCCGGCCTCGAGGCCGCGCACGCGGTCGGCGACGTCGCTGAGCGCGGTGACCATGACCACCGGAATATGTCGGGTCTTGTCGTCGGCCTTGAGACGCTGGCAGACCTCGAAACCGTCCATGCCCGGCATCATCACGTCCAGCAGGACGAGATCGGGGCTTTGATTGGCGGCGAGATCGAGGGCCGACTGACCGTCCTGCGCGCACAAGACCTCGAAGTACTCGGCGCTGAGCTTGGCTTCGAGCAGCTTTACATTCGTCAGGATGTCATCGACGACGAGGATACGAGCCGACATTTACGGGTTCTCTGCATTGCCCATCTAAGCGAGAAAGCGCTCAACGGTTTGCAGGAAATTCGTTACCGATATCGGCTTGGCAATATAGGCTTCGCAGCCGCCTTCGCGAATCTTCTCCTCGTCCCCCTTCATCGCAAAGGCCGTGACGGCGACGACGGGGATTGAGCGCAGGTTGTCGTCTTCCTTGATCCACTTGGTGACCTCGAGGCCCGAGACCTCGGGAAGCTGAATATCCATGAGGATCAGGTCGGGGTGATGCTGGCGGGCGAGCCGGAGCGCATCCATTCCGTCCTTGGTCTGGATGATGTTGTACCCGTGTGCTTCCAGCAGGTCGTGAAAAAGCTTCATATTGAGGTCGTTGTCTTCAACGACCAGTACAGTCTTGACGTCGTCGATAGCCTTGCTCGCCTCAGCCATGATGTCGCGCCTCCATGGACGGCTGCTTTGCGTTCGGCCAACCAAGTTCCATTCGTTTCCCCCCGGACGGAGCCTGCCGCGTCACCCTGCAGGAAAGGCCTCTCGTGCAAGGAGATACAGACTGTAACGAGGGAAGTTAATTTTTCGTTAGTATTTCCTTCCAGCCTTGGCAAATCACGTAAGGGTCATATTCACCATGTCCGAATGTGGACCCTCGCGGCAAAGGAGCGAGGACTCCCTTCAACCTTGGCCCGGCAGCCGCCGGCGCTCTTCGAGGCCGGCTCCGGCACAGCCGGGACGATAAATTCCTCAGCCAGATCCGAGCGATAGCACTCCTCCAGGAAATCCGAAAGAGCGAAGCCGGGAGCTTGGCTGCTTTCGAACTGCTCGTGCAGACATGCTTTCCTCTTCCAACAGCTTGGTCAAGAACGCAAACTCGATCCGGCCGCTCGGCACGGCCAGCGGCAATTCCGCCGTCGCGACGCCATGCACTCTCGATTAAGTTGAATGATATATGCCTTTCATCGCCCTTGCGGACCTTGCGAGCCTGAGGACACGGAGCCAACCGCGGTGACGGCGCTTTGTCGCGATTGTCTGGAAGGCTGGGATCAGGCTCCCGTCGATGCGCGCTGTCCGCGTTGCGGCGCGCCGCGATTGCTCTGCCATCCCGAGCTGGAGGGCCTGGCGATCGCCCACATCGACTGCGACGCCTTCTACGCCAGCGTCGAGAAGCGGGACCGTCCCGAGCTGCGCGACAAGCCGGTCATCGTCGGCGGCGGCCGGCGCGGGGTCGTGTCGACGGCCTGTTATGTGGCGCGTCTCTACGGCGTGCATTCGGCGATGCCGATGTTCAAGGCGCTCAAGGCCTGTCCGGATGCCGTCGTCCTGCGCCCCGACATGGCCAAGTACGCGGCCATCGGCCGCGAGATCCGCGCGATGATGCGCGCCGTCACGCCCCTGGTCGAGCCCTTGTCGATCGACGAGGCTTTCCTCGACCTCGGCGGCACGGAGGCCCTGCATGAAGGCAGCCCGGCGCGAACCCTCTGCGCGCTGGCCCAGCGGATCGAGCGCGAGCTGGACCTCACCGTCTCCATCGGGCTCAGCTACAACAAGTTCCTCGCCAAGGTCGCCTCGGACCTGGACAAGCCGCGCGGTTTCGCGGTGATTGGGCGCGCCGAGGCCATGGACTTCCTGGCGCCTCAACCGGTCGGCCTGATCTGGGGCGTCGGCAAGGCGCTGCGGACGACGCTCGCCCGCGACGGCATTCGACTGATCGGCGATCTCCGCCCCCTGGAGGAGATGGAGCTGATCGCGCGCTACGGGGCGATCGGCCGCCGGCTCTACAACTTCTGCCGCGGCATGGACACGCGCTCCGTCGAGCCGAACAGCCCGACCAAGTCGATCTCGTCGGAGACGACCTTCGACGAGGACATCACGGCGGGCAAGGCGCTGGCCGCCCGCCTCTGGCCGCTCTGCGAGTCCGTGGCGCGACGCCTGAAGCGGGCCGAGCTCGCCGGACAGAGCGTGACCCTCAAGCTGAAGACCGCGCAGTTCCGCATCCTGACCCGAAGCCGCAGGCTGAACGAGCCGACGCAGCTCGCCGAGGTGCTCTACGGCGCCGCCTGCGCGCTGCTGGAGCGCGAGGCCGACGGTCGCGCGTTTCGCCTGATCGGAGTCGGCGCGGCCGATCTGGTCGAGGGCGCCCTCGCCGACCCGCCCGATCTGCTCGATCCGGACCGCATGCAAAGGGCGAACGTCGAACGCGCGATCGACGCCGTACGCGACAAGCTTGGCGCCTCGGCGATCCGCAAGGGCCGCGACCTGGACGGCCTGGCCACCCGCGGTGAGGCGGCCGTCAGCAGCCCGGCGCCGGCAAGGCGGTCAGATCGGCCAGGGAAGCATCGAGGGTGAAATCGCCGTAGTCGAGCAGGAGCTCGTCGACCACCCCGTTGGCAAAGATCCGCATGGCCTGCTCGTACTGCGGCTCGGTGGCTTCGGCCTCCATGCCGAAGTAGGCGACCAACAGGCGCCAGGAGGGTTGGTCGTCGATCAGCGGGCTTTCGAGACTCGTCTCCGCTTCGGGCGGAAGGCTCTGCGCCATCACCGCGTTGATGCCGAACAGCCCCTCCTCGCCGGAACCGTCGAAGACCACCCGCCAGAGCGGCACGGACTCCGTCTCCAGGGCATCGAGCACGACGAGGCTGTGCTGGGTGGGAAAGATGGTGCCGCGCGGCAGGCGTACCGAGCGTTCGGCGGGAAGCTCGTAGGTCGCCTCGCCGCCCTCGCCGGGGCCATCGAGCCGTGCCGCCCCGCGCACCTCCTCGGACTCGCCGTCGGCATACTCGCGCCGGATGAAGAAGCGGTAGCGCAGGCCATCCTTGGATTCCCAGGCGTTCAGCTTCCAGCCGAAGTCCACCTCGCTGCCGTCGGCATGGGTCACGATGATGCGGGTGCGCTGCCGGACCGACCAGCCGTCGCAGACGTCCTTCCACTCGAACTCAAGCTTGCCCCGGGCGCTGGTGACGCCCATGGCGTGCTTTTCCTTGGCCAGCGTCAGGCCGTAGATCGCCCGGTGCGGCAAAAACGAAGCGGCCTCGGCCGCGAGACCGAATCCCGTCCAGACCGCCGCGAAGAGCGCCAAAGTCAGCAAACGTGCGACAAGCGTCGGGCGAACGCCGTCTCGATCCATTCCCCGCTCCCCATCAGTTCGTCTATCGATAGCCGCTTGCACCCCAACAATAAAGCTGGTTCAAGCGACCTGGCCGCAAGGGCGGCCGGAACCGACGCAGGAAGGAAGGACAAACCGGACGATGCCGAAGCCCCACGTACTCGCCACCCGTTGCTTCCCGGATGCCGTCAACGAGCGTCTGGCGCGCGACTATCAGGCCAGGCTGAACCTGGAAGACCGCCTCTACGACCCCGAAAAGGTGATCGAGCTGGCGGAAGGCGCCGACGCGATCATGACCTGCTCGACCGAGAAGTATCCGGCCGAGGTCATCGCGCGCCTGCCGGCGAGCGTGCGGGCCCTCGCCACCTTCTCCGTCGGCCACGAGCACATCGACCTCGAGGCCGCCGAGGCGCGCGGGCTGATCGTGACCAACACGCCCGACGTGCTGACCGATTCGACGGCCGACATCACGCTGCTGTGCCTGCTTGGCGCGGCCCGCCGCGCCTTCGAGGGACAGGACATGCTGCGCGCCGGCCGCTGGGTCGGCTGGACACCGACCCAGCTCGTCGGCGTTCATGTCACCGGCAAGCGCTTGGGAATCCTGGGCATGGGCCGCATCGGCCGCGCGGTCGCCCGCCGTGCCCGCGGCTTCGATATGGAGATCCACTATCACAATCGCCGCCGCCTGCCGGCCGATCTCGAGGCCGGCGCCGTCTTTCACGAGGACCCCGAAGCCATGCTGGGGCAGATCGACTTCCTTTCAATCAACTGCCCGGCATCGCCCGAGACCCATCGCTTTCTCGACGCCAGGCGTATCGCCCTGCTGCCGGACGGTGCGGTCGTGGTCAACACCGCCCGCGGCCAGATCGTCGACGACGACGCGCTGATGCGGGCGCTGCGTTCCGGCAAGCTCGGCGCCGCCGGGCTCGACGTCTTCGAAGGCGAGCCCGACGTCAATCCCGGCTACTTCGACATTCCCAACGCCTTTCTGCTACCGCACCTGGGCAGCGCCACGGTCGAGACCCGCAACGCCATGGGCTTCAAGTGCCTCGAGAACCTCGATGCCTTCTTCGCCGGCCACGAGCCGCCCGACCGCGTGGCCTGAGGCCGCGAATCCGCCGGTTTCGATCGCCAGTGCCCCAGAGACCGGGTGGGGCATGCTTTTTCCGGCAGGGCCTGCCGCCCGGCAATGTCTGCCTATCCCTGAGGGCCGTTTGGGCCTAGCAAAGGCTCGCCTACCCGAGTGGCATATTGCTTGCTTTCAGCTTCCCGAATCGACCGATCGTGGAGAGGGGGCAAGCGTGCTGCAAAGACCCATCCTTGACCCGGGCGCCAGCCAAGCACCGGGCGACATCGCGAGCTTGACGGCCGTGGCCGAGCAGCTCCGCAGTCTGACCCTTTCGCAAGAGGCGAAGCCGGATGGCAGCCTGGCCTCCTTGGTGGAAGATGTCCTCGCCGCGGCCGCCGACCTCGAGCAGCAGCTCTCCGACCAGCAGGCGCGGATACGCTACCTCGAAAGCCTGTCCGTGACCGACGAGCTGACGGGCCTGCTGAACCGCCGCGGCTTCCAGATCGAGCTGCGACGCGCGCTCGCGGACGCCCGGCGGCGCGGCGAGAACGGCTTGCTTCTCCTCATCGACCTCGACCACTTCAAGACGATCAACGACTCCTATGGCCACGTCGCGGGCGACGCGGTGCTTTGCGCCGTCGCCGAGTTGCTGACCCAGCGCACCCGCAAGAACGACCATGTCGCGCGTCTCGGCGGCGACGAGTTTGCGGTGCTCATGTCGGGCATCAAGCCGGAGCGCGGCGAAACGCTGGTCAACAAGCTCGGCCGCCTGATCAACGGCCTCGTGGTCTCCTGGCGCAAGCTGGAGATCCCGGTCTCCGCCAGCCTCGGCCCCGAGCCCTTCGGTCCGCACAGCCGCGCGGAGCAGCTCCTGAACCGCGCCGACCGGGCGCTCTACCGCGACAAGGGCAGGTGCCTGAGCTCGGTCGTCAAGCTGTAACGGTGCGCTGTCTCGGCAGCCATAATCCGCTAACCTCTCGGACACGATGAGGTTCCCGCGCACGATCCGCCTCGACAGCTCCGACCCGCAGGTCTTCGAGAAGGCCGCCGATCCCGGCGAGCCGGCCGTGCCGGGCGGCTTCGCCTTCGCCGACGTCGAGCCCGCCCAACTGACCGGCAAGCGTCGCCTCGCCTTCGCCAGCGGCTGGCTGGGCACGGTGAGCTTCGGGCGCAGCTCGCTCGTCGAGATCGCCGAGATCAGCGAGGCCGAGTTCTTCCAAGTGGTCGAGCGCCTGGCCCGGCATTTCGTCGCCGACTACGGCGCCCCCGACCTGACGGCTGCCCTGCCCGCCGCCCGCGCCGCGGCCGACGACGCCGCGAGCCTCTGCGAGCACAAGCTGCACAGCCTGCTGGCCGTGGAACGGGACTGGGAGAACGGCCGGATCACCGAGCGCTTCCGCCTGATCGAGCCCGAGCGCGCCGCCGACCACGCCAAGATCTGGGAAATAGTCGAAGACCCGGAAGCTTAGGCTTCAGCGGCGCCGACCGCCGGCTGCTGCTGGGTGATGCAGTGAATGCCGCCGCCGCCGCGCAGGATGTCCAGCGCCGGCACCTGCACCACGTTGCGATCCGGAAAGCAGCCCGAGACCACCTCGTAGGCGGCATCGTCGTTCGGGTCCTCGAAGGCCGGCATCACGACCCCGCCGTTCGCCAGGTAGTAGTTGACGTAGGACAGGGCCAGGCGGCCGCCCTCGTCATCGAAGGTGGCGCGCGGCTGCTCGATCTCGATGACCTCCAAGTCCCGCCCCTTGGCGTCGCGCGCGCCGCGCAGGCGCGCGATGTTGTCTTGCAGGATCGGAAAGTTCACGTCTTCAGGATCGCTCGTGGTCAGCGCCAGGACGCGGCCGGGTGCGACGAAACAGGCGATGTTGTCGATGTGCCCGTCGGTCTCGTCCTCCGCCAAGCCTTCCTTCAGCCAGATCACCGTCTCGACGCCGAGATAGGCGCGCAGGTACATCTCGATCTGCTCGCGCGACAGGTCCGGGTTGCGGTTCTTGTTCAGCAGGCACTGCTCCGTCGCCATAGCCGTGCCCTCGCCATCGACGTGAATGGCGCCGCCCTCCAGCACGAGCGGCGCCGCGAAGCGCGGAACCTTCAAATGCGCGAGCAGCACCTCCGCCAAGGCCGCGTCGAGATCGTAAGGTGCGTATTTCTCACCCCAGGCGTTGAAACGCCAGTCGACGCCCACGAGGCGCTCGCCGCCGTCGGTCAGGAAGGTCGGGCCGCTGTCGCGCAGCCAGGAGTCGTCGTGCGCCAGCGGCAGGCAAGCGACGCCGCTGCCGCAGCGCAGGGAGACCTCGGCCAGGCTGTCCGGGTTGGCGATCATGGTCACCGGCTCGAAGGCGGCGATCGCCTTGGCGACCTCGGCGTAGGCGTCGCGGGCCGCGTCGAGGCCATCGCCCCAAAGCGACTCGCGGCAGGGCCAGGCCATCCAACAGCGGCTGTGCGCTGCCCACTCCGCGGGCATGAATAGGCCTTCGTCCGCCGGCTGCGGCATGGAACAACGATCCCGTGATGCTGTTGTGAGGGAGAACGAGTCTAGCAGCTCGGGCTCAGACTGTCACAGGAACTGGGGGCACTTGGGTGCTGGGGGCACTTGGGTGCCGCGGGCACGGTGCCACGACCGCTGCTACCTTCCGGTCTCGGTCGCCCTGACGCGGCCTTGGTTTTCGGCGACGCTCGCCAGCGGCCGGTTTCGCGTGTTGCTCGGGCGGTAGATTGGTACGCGCGGGCGCTCGCCCACCTCATTGTTGCCGCTCTGCCAATGGAGCGCGGCGAGCCGCTCATCGGCGATGACAAGTCCAGTGGCGTCAGCCAGCAAGACCGCGTCCTCGCCACCGAGCGCAAACGGCGCCGGGACCGACAGCGTGGCGTCGGCGAGGAAGCTCGCCTCCGAGAAGGCCGCGACGTCCGGCCCGGCGGCCGGCGCCAGCAACTCGGCGGGACGGGCCCTGGGGAGAGGTGCCGCCGCGGCGAGCAGCTCATCGCCCGCACCTGACAAGATCGGCGCCACGCCATGAGGACGCGCGCCATCGGCCAAGTAGCCGATGTCGAGAGCCGCGAACTGGAGCTGTTGCGAGTCGGCCCCGTCCTCCGCCCAGTCCTGGCGCGCGGCCCGCTGGACCGCGGCGCGGACTTCGGGATCGGCAGCGGCGAGCTGAGCGCCATCGAGGCTGTCCGGCAGCGGCTCGAGCAACGCCACCAGCACGTCATCGCCGTAGGCATGCTCCTCGGCGCAAATCCCGCCCTCGAGGATGCGGACCAGGGCGCAGTCCCGTCCCATGGCGAGCGACACGCCATGGTCGGTGACGGTCTTGCCGCTGACGGCGTAGCTGACCGCGTCGAAACCCATCGTCACGACCGACACCGGCGTCGGCATGGTGCAAGCGCTAACGGAAAGCGCCATGGCCAGCACGCACAGCCCGCGCATTCGATCTCCCCCGAGTCGCTTCACTCACCCCTAAGGGCTTACGAAGCTTGGGCGACTCCGCGAATCGACGCAAGGGCTAAAAGCCAACACTTGCCGTGGAAGCGGCTATTCTTTCGGCAGGTCGAGCTTTAGATAGAGTTCTTTGAGTCGATCGGCAGGCACCTCAGCCGGCGCCTTCATCATCAGGTCTTCGGCCTTCTGATTCATGGGAAAAGCGACGATCTCGCGCAGGTTCGGCTCGTCGGCCAGCAGCATGACGATGCGATCGAGGCCGGGCGCCGAACCGCCGTGCGGCGGCGCGCCGAACTTGAGCGCGGAGATCAGACCGGCGAAACGCGCGTCGACTTCCTCGGCGCTGTAGCCCGCGATCGCGAAGGCCCGATACATCACTTCCGGCAGATGATTGCGGATCGCGCCGGAGGAAAGCTCCACGCCGTTGCACACGATGTCGTACTGGAAAGCCTTGATCGAAAGCGGATCCTCGCTCTCCAGGGCTTCGAGCCCGCCCTGCGGCATGGAGAAGGGATTGTGCGAGAACTCGATCTTGCCCGTGGCCTCGTCGAGCTCGAACATCGGATAGTCGACAATCCAGCAAAACCGGAAGGCGTCCTGCTCGACCAGGGCCAGCTCGTGGCCGAGCTTGTTGCGCACCGTGCCCGCGAAGCGCTCCGCCTCCGCTTTCTTGTCACAGGCAAAAAAGACTGCATCTCCGTCACTTAGGGCGCAATCTTTCTTGATTGCTTCAACTCGATCGGGCTCCAGATTGCGGGCGATCGGCCCTTTCGCTTCGCCGGCGTCGTAGACGATGTAGCCGAGGCCGGCCGCGCCCTGATCGCGCGCCCAGTCGTTCAGCTTGTCGAAGAAGCTGCGCGGCCGCGCCGCCGCGCCGGGCGCGGGGATCGCCCGGACGACCGCGCCGCGCTCGATCGTCTTGGCGAAGATGCCGAAGCCGCCGCCGCGGTAAGCGTCGGTCACGTCGGCAATCTCGATCGGGATGCGCAGGTCCGGTTTGTCGCTGCCGTACTTCAGCATGGCCTCGGCGAAGGGAATGCGCGGAAAAGGCGGGGCCGTGACCTTGCGTCCGTCGGCGAACTCCTCGAAGACACCGGCCATCACCGGCTCGATCGCGGCAAAGACGTCGTCCTGCGTGACGAAGCTCATCTCGAAGTCGAGTTGATAGAACTCACCCGGCGAGCGGTCGGCGCGGCTGTCCTCGTCGCGGAAACAGGGCGCGATCTGGAAGTAGCGGTCGAAGCCGGCGATCATCAGGAGCTGCTTGAACATCTGCGGCGCCTGCGGCAGGGCGTAGAACTTGCCGGGATGCAGCCGGCTCGGCACCAGGTAGTCGCGCGCGCCCTCCGGGCTGCTCGCGGTCAGGATCGGCGTGTGGAACTCGGTGAAGCCCTGCTCGACCATGCGCCGCCGGATCGAGGCCACGACCTGGGAGCGCAGCTTGAGCCGGGCCTGCATCTTCTCCCGGCGCAGGTCCAGGTAGCGGTAGCGCAGCCGGATCTCCTCGCCCGCGTCCTCCTCGCTGTTGACCTGCAGCGGCAGCATCTCGGCCGCGGACTGCAGGGTGAACTCCTTGACCTGGACCTCGACATGGCCAGTCGGCAGGCTCGGGTTCACGGTGTCCTCGGTGCGCTTGACGACCGGCCCGGTCACGGTCACGACGCTCTCCACGCGCACGGCCTCGATGGCCGAGAAGATCGGGCTGGAGACGTCGACCACGCACTGGGTAATGCCGTAGTGGTCGCGCAGATCGACGAACAGCAGCTGGCCGTGGTCGCGCTTGCGATGGACCCAACCCGAGAGGCGGACGCTCTCGCCCGCGTGGTCTTCGCGCAGCTCGCCACAGCTGTGCGTGCGATAGAGGTGCATGGTCTGTGTTACCGCCGGTCGCTGGAGGATAAGGAAATCTGCGAGGTTGCGGCCTGAAATCGCCGCGGAAAGCCGGGCCGCAAAAGGCACCGAACGGCGTGATTTGTCAAGGTTCGGGCCGGCCGTGGCGCCTAGTCCGGCCGCCGGCGCATCAAATGATCGGCCCCGGCGGCGCCGGTGCTATAGTCGGGCGAAGATCCTCTGGTCCTCGATCCTAGGAGGTAGGCAGGAAGCAACATGCGGTGGCTCGTCAGCATGGCCGTGGCCCTGGGGCTGGCCCTGACCGGCTCGGCGGCGCCTGCCCAGGCGCCGGGCTACATCGAGACCTTCGATGAAGGCAGCGATCCGGCCGATGTCATGGCCGGCGTGCTGCTGATCGGCGAGGACGGCGCCTGGAGCGGACGCCTGGAGGACGGTGTCTACAAGCTGGCGAACCGGGACAAGAATGGCGCGATCCGCTACTTCCATCTCGGCCGCCGCGGCTCGGCGGCCAAGCCGGGCAGCGTCAAGCTCTTCGGCGTCGACGTCGCGGGGCGGTTCTCGAGTGACGTCGCGGGCGCGGGCCTGATCTACCGCTTCGACCGGCAGGCGAGGACCTATTTCGCCTTCGTGATCACCCGCGACGGCTACGGTGTTTGGCAGCGCGGTCGCGACGGCTTTCGGCGCGTCGCCGCCGGCAGCAACGAAGCGATCAAGGCCGAGGAGCCGAACAGCCTCATCGTCCAGCTCGCCTCCGGCCGGGCCCGGCTCTTCGTCAACGAGACGCAAGTGCTGGCCCATTCCGTGAAGGGCGGGACCGGCGGCGACATCGGAATCATCGCGATCGACCGCGGCGAGTTCCTGTTCGACAACTTCAAGCTCGCCGGAGACCGGCAGGCGCGCTAAAAGATCCGGCGCGAATCTGCCACGGCACCTCATGACCCTGATCACCACGACTACGGAACTCGCCGCCTTCTGCCAACAGCACAAGGGAGCCGAGTTCATCGCCGTGGACACCGAGTTCATGCGCGATACGACCTACTGGCCCAAGCTCTGCCTGGTTCAGCTCGCCGGCGAGAGCAACGCAGTGGCGGTCGATTGCCTGGCGCCGGACCTCGATCTCGCGCCGCTGCTCGAGCTCATGAGCGACTTCGGTCTGCTCAAGGTTTTCCACTCGGCACGCCAGGATCTGGAGATCTTCTACCATCTGGCCGGTGCGGTGCCGGAGTCGATCTTCGACACGCAGGTCGCGGCGATGGTCTGCGGCTTCGGCGATTCCGTGGCCTACGAGACGCTGGCGCGCAAGCTCGCGGGCGCCAGGATCGACAAGTCCTCGCGCTTCTCGGATTGGGCGCGGCGGCCCCTGCCCCAGAAGCAGCTCCGCTACGCGCTATCCGACGTGACGCACCTGCGCAAGATCTTCGCGGAGCTGCGCCGCCGGCTCGAGCGCAGCGGGCGATCCGACTGGCTGAGCGAAGAGATGGCCGTGCTGACCGACCCGGCGACCTACGACCTCGACCCGCGCAACGCCTGGCGGCGCCTCAAGACCCGATCCGGCGATCAGCGCTATCTGGCCGTTCTCCGGGAGCTCGCGGCCTGGCGCGAGACCGAGGCGCAGCGCCGCGACGTGCCGAGAAGCCGCGTGATGCGCGACGAGCAGATCTTCGACATCGCGTCCCGGGCACCGCAAAGCCCGGAAGAACTCGCCCACACGCGCGGCCTCAATCGCGACTTCGCCCGCGGCCGTCTGGGGCGTGGCGTGCTGGCAGCGGTCGCGGAGGGCCTGGCGCTGCCCGACGCGGCGCTGCCCGAGCCGCCGCCGAAGAGGGTCGTGCCCGGCAACACCGGGCCGGTGGTCGACTTGCTGAAAGTCCTGCTGAAGCTGCGCTGCGAAGAGCACGACGTGGCTCAGAAGCTGGTCGCCAGCACCGCGGACCTGGAGCTGATCTCGAGCAACGACAAGGCTGGAGTGCGCGCCCTCGCCGGCTGGCGCTACGAGATCTTCGGCGCCGATGCGCTCGCGCTGAAGCACGGCAAGCTCGCCATCGGCGTCAAGCGCCGCAAGGCTCGGGTGATCCCGGTCGAGAAGTAGCCGGTCCAGATTCTCGGCTGAGCGCCCTGCTCACTTCCAGTCGATGAAGCCGCCGTCGACCTGCGCGGCCTCGATCAGGGCGTTGAAGCGGCGCTCCACCGCCTCGCCGAGCGGCACCGTGCCGTCGTCGGGGAGCAGCAGCAGCAACTCCCCGTCGTTGAGCTTGAGCGAGGTTCTGGCCAGGAGGTTGGGGATGCCGGCGGACAAGCGATAGGCCAGGCGTGCGGCCAGACCCAGGGTGCGCGCGCGGCGCCGGTCCTTTGACCCGAGCAGCGCCAGGGCGGGGTCGGCGTCCTCGCTGCGCGCCGCGCCGCCATAGCGGCTGAAGACCGCATAAGCCAGAAAGGCACGCCCCTCGTGATCGGCGCCGGCGAAGGGCAGATGCAAGATGCGCCAGAGCGCCTGGCGAGCGCGGTAGTCCGGGTGCTCGCGCCAGGCGAGATCGGAGAGATAGCAGGCCGCGTGGCGGAGCCTGACCTGGCTGGGCTCTTCGCGCGGAAACAGGTGATCGGTCCAGGCGATGATCTCGCGGCCGAAACGCGGGAAACGGCCTTCGCGCGCAAGGTCCTGTGCCGTGGTGATCAGCGGGTCCCGCTTGCGCTCCTTGGCCGGAAGCTGCTCGAACAGGTAGCCCTCGCGCAGGCCGTATGACGACCAGATCACACGCTTCGCCCGGGCCTTGTTCAGGACCGCGCGGAGCAGCGCGGCCGCGTAGGGCACGGTCTCGATGCGGCGGCGCGACACGCTTGCCATTTGGGCCAGCGAATTGCGGCTTTGCCGGCTGAGCACGCGCATTGTCTCGTCGACCTCGCTGCGTGGCACGGTGAAGCCGTGGATCACATGCAGCGGATAGCCGGTCTGGTCCATCATGATGCGGGCGAGCGCGCGCCAAGCGCCGCCGACCGCGTAGAAGCTGTGGTCCGGCGAAAGCGTGAGCCAATCGACGCTGGCCAGGTGCTTCTCGATCTCGCGCGAGACCTGAGCCAGGTCACCGTCGGTCAGTTCCATCAGGCGCAGTGGGCCGAGCGGCAGGGTCATCGAACGGCCGACCTCGCCATCGTGCAGCTCGACCAGCTCCAGACTGCCGCCGCCCAAGTCGCCCATGATGCCCCGGGCGTCGGGCAGGCCGGCGAGCACGCCCATGGCCGAAATCCGCGCCTCCTCGGCACCGCTCAGGAGCCGGACCGGATAGCCGGTCTGTTGCTCAACCTCGGCGATGAAGGCCGCGCCGTTGCTGGCTTCGCGCGCGGCGGCCGTGGCGAGCAGGCCGATCTCCGAGATGCCCATGCCCTCGGCCATGTGGGTGAAGCGGCGAAGATTGACGAGGGCCATTTCGACGCCCTCTTCGGACAGCGCGCCAGTCGAGCCGAGATCGCGGCCCAGTGCGCAGATGACTTTCTCGTTGAAGAACGGCGTCGGCACACGGCGCCGCCCTTCGAAGACGACGAGGCGGATCGAGTTCGAACCGATATCGATGACGGCGACGCGGTCCTTGTGCCGCCTGGACGCAGGCCTCGTCCGCGGCTTCGCGTCGTCCGCAGACCTTGTCACCGCTGTGCCCGTCATTCGGCTCAGGTTTTCTTCAGGATCAGAGGGGCTTGCGTCTTGGCCTTCTTGAGGGCGGAGCCGCGCCCCGAGAGCGAAGGATTGGTCATGAAATAGGTGTGGGCGCTGAAGGTATCGCCGGCAGCGCGCTGGCGATGGAAGGTCTCGTCCGCCTCGAGGATCCAGCTCTGCGCCCGGTCGTTGTAATTGGCAATCATGATCTGATCGAGGATCTGCTGGTGAACCGTCGGGTTTTCGATCGGAACCAGGGTCTCGACCCGTCGATCGAGATTGCGCGGCATCCAGTCCGCCGAGGAGATGAAGATCTCGGCCTTGCGCGACGGAAGCCCGTGGCCGGCCCCAAAGCAGACGATCCGGCTGTGCTCGAGAAAGCGCCCGACGATCGACTTGACCTCGATGTTCTCCGAAAGGCCGGGGACGCCGGGGCGCAGGCAACAGATGCCGCGCACGACCAGCTCGATCCGCACGCCGGCGGCCGAGGCGCGGTAGAGCGCATCGATGATCTCGCCATCGACCACAGAGTTCATCTTCGCCCAGATCGCCGCTGGACGCCCCGCCCTGGCATGCTCGATCTCGGCGTCGATGCGATCGATCAGCGCCTGCCGCATATTGATCGGGGAGATCGAGAGCTTCTCCATCGCCCCGGGGCGCGCGTATCCCGTCATGTAGTTGAAGAGCCGCGCCGCGTCGCGACAGAGCGCCGGATCGCAGGTGAAGAAGGAAATGTCGGTGTAGATCTTGGCCGTGATCGGGTGATAGTTGCCGGTGCCGAAGTGACAGTAGGAGCGCAGGCGCCCGCTCTCGCGACGGACCACCAGCGAGACCTTGGCGTGGGTCTTCAGGCGAATGAAGCCATAGACCACTTGCACGCCGGCGCGCTCCAGATTGCGGGCCCAGCGGAGGTTCCGCTCCTCGTCGAAGCGTGCCTTGAGCTCGACCAGCGCGGTGACCGACTTGCCGGCCTCCGCTGCCTCGGCGAGCGCGGCGACGATCGGCGAGTCCTCGCTGGTCCGATAGAGCGTCTGCTTGATGGCGACAACGGCCGGATCCTGAGCCGCCTGGCGCAGGAACTGCACCACCACGTCGAAGCTCTCGTAGGGGTGATGCACGACGATGTCCTTGGCGCGGATCGCCGCGAAGCAATCGCCGCCATAGTCGCGAATTCGCTCGGGAAAGCGCGCGGTGTAAGGCGAGAACAGAAGATCGGGCCGATCGTCCACGATGAGTTGCTTGGTATCGGCCAGCCCCAGGACGCCGCCCATGGAGAAGACGTCGTTCGGCGCAACGTCGAGCTCGCTCAGCAAGAACTCGCGCAGCGTCTGGCTCATCTCGGTGTTGACCGTCAATCGGATCACCGAGCCGCGGCGCCGGCGCTTCAGAGCGATCTCGAACTCGCGCACCAAGTCTTCGGCCTCTTCCTCGATCTCAATGTCGCTGTCGCGCAACACGCGGAAGACGCCGAGGTCAATCAGCTCGAAACCGGGGAAGAGCTTGTCGAGATGGAGATGGACGACCTGCTCGATCCTGACGAAGCGGATCTCGGCACCCGGTAGCCGGATGAAACGGTCCACCATATGAGGCAGAGGAATCAGGCCGTTGAGCATCTCGCCGTCGTCGCGGCGGAACAGCTCAAGCACCAGAGCGAAGCCGAGGTTTGGCAGGAAGGGAAAGGGATGGGTCGGATCGATGGCGATCGGCGTGAGAACCGGAAAGATCTCGTCCGTGAAGTACTGCTCGAGCCAGGTCAGCTCCTCGGCGCTCAGCTCCTCGGTATCGAGCACGGCAATGCCGACCTCGCGCACCTCCTTGCGCAGGCGGCGCCATGCCATCTGCTGGCCGCGCATCAGCTCGCTCGCCCGCAGATTGATGGCCTCAAGCTGCTGAGCGGGGGTCAGGCCTTCCTGGCTCGAGGTCGTGACGCCGGCGTTGACCTGGCCCTTGAGGCCCGCAACGCGGACCATGAAGAACTCATCGAGGTTGCTCGCCGAGATCGACAGGAAGCGCATGCGTTCCAGGATCGGGTGCTTGCTGTTCTCGGCCTCGTCCAGGACGCGCTCGTTGAAGGCCAGCCACGACAGCTCCCGATTGATGAAGCGGTCGGGCGACTGGAACAGATCGGCGCCTCTCGCCGCAAACCTCGCAACCCCGTCAGCCCCATCGTCCGGCTCCTGGGGCTCTGGAACAACCACGCTGTATTGCGTCTTTTCCAAGGGAGTACTTCCGAATCTTATCCGATTTCATACTACACGGACACTAGGGGAGAATCATGATAAATCGATGACTCGGTCAGGGGGCGCGGGGCTTGAAGGTGGTTGAGCTCGCGCCCGGCAAGCAGAGGAAAGCAAGGCCGCGATGTTGACGCTCTACCTGCTGCGGCATGCCAAGTCGAGCTGGTCCAATCCCGAGCTTCAGGACTTCGACCGCCCGCTCAACCAGCGCGGCAAGGCGGCGGCCCCCAAGATGGCCGCCTACATGCGCGCGCAAGGGCTGATACCCGGCCTCGTGCTCTGCTCGGCGGCGCGGCGTGCCCGGCAGACCTGGGATTTGGTCGCCGAGACGCTCGAAGAAGAGGTGCCCCTCAAAGTCTACCGCAGCCTCTATCTGGCATCGCCTGCGCGCCTGCTGGAGACCCTGAGACGCCAGCCGGACGGCCAGTCTCCGATCATGATGATCGGTCACAATCCGGGCATGGAGCGCCTGGCCGCGCGGCTCGCCGGGCCGGGCTCCGACCGCGGCGCCCTGGCCGAGGTCGAAGCCAAGTTCCCGACGGCGGCCTTGGCCGAGATTTGCTTCGACGAAACCGATTGGACCCGTGTGAGCCCGGGCAAAGGCCGCCTCTTGCGCTGCGTCAAGCCGAAAGCGCTCGCCTGAGGGCCGCCTCCCTTACTATCGGAGCCGGCAGGCACTAGATTAACCGACAGGTTGGGCCCGGCTCGGCGTGCAGGCTATCGGTTCGCCGAACCATCGACGAAGGGAGAGGTTAGGCATGGAACAAGCGATCTTCGCCGCAGGCTGCTTCTGGGGCATCGAGGCCGCGTTCCGCAAGCTCGACGGGGTCACGGAGACGGCGGTGGGCTATACCGGCGGCACGACGGACAAGCCGACCTACGAGGAGGTTTGCAGCGGCCGGACCGGGCACGCCGAGGCCGTCAGGGTTCGCTACGACCCGAACAAGCTGAGCTACGAAGACCTCCTCGACGTTTTTTGGAAGATCCACGATCCGACGACGCTCAACCGCCAGGGACCCGACGTGGGGACACAGTACCGCTCGGCGATCTTCGTGCAGGGCGGAACGCAGGAGGCGGCGGCCAGGGCCTCCAAGGAGAAGCTACAGGCCGCCGGCGCTTTCGGCCGGGAGATCGTGACGGAGATCGTGCCCGCGGACGACTTCCACATGGCCGAGGACTATCACCAGCAGTACTTCGAGAAGCGCGGCCGCGCGTCCGGCGGTTGGATCTAGACGTAGGCGCTGAGGAAACGTACTGCGGCGCGCCTAGCCTTTTGCGCGCCAGAAGCGGTCGGCCTTGCGGTAGTCCGGCCAGATCGCCCCGAACTGCTTGAGGTCGCGCTCTATGTTGGCCGCCTGCCAGCCGTGCAAGAGGGCGGCGCCGAGCTTCAGATCCGCGCGCGCCTGTGCCTTCATCCGGATCTTGGCCGCCCGAACGTCGAGGGCATCGAGCAGATGGCGGCCGACGACGGCGTCGTTCAGGCTGCCGAGCGTGTCTTGGATCGACTTCAGCAGGGCCAAGTGACGCTCGATCGTTCGTTTCGGATATAGCGAGCGGAAGAACTCCACCGAATAGCGCATCTTCTTGCCGAGGATGCGCACGCGATGCAGCTCCGCGTCCTTGAGCTTGCGATGCTTGCGCGAGAGCTTGCGAAGCTTGGCGTCGTTGCGCTCCAGGATGTCGCGCGCCAAGGCACCGATGGTCAGCGGGCCGGCCCCATTCTCGCTTACGCCCGTGGTGTTGCTCCACGTGCCCTCGGCCAAGAGGAGATCACTCCGAAGCAAAAAGGCCGTGTAGCGGCGATGGCGTAGCGCGGCGCGCGCGGCGGTATAGGCCTCGGTCCGCTCCGCCTCGGCCCCTTCGCGCAGCAGGGCCAGGCCCTGTGCCTCTGATAGCCGCTTCTCCAGTTGCGCCAGCGTCTCGTCGGCGAAGACGTCCCATTCCCGCGCCGGGCCCAAGGCCTGCTGCAGCCAGCGCAGCTCGCTGCGCAGGTAATCGAAGCTGTCCGGGTTGATCATCGGCTTGAAGGCCGCGATCAACGCGCGGAAGCGACGCACACCGACACGCATCTGGTGCACGCCTTCCGGATCGCGTCCGTCAAAGACCACCGGCTCGTTGGCGAGGATCTGGTCCAGGCAGGAGCGTGCCATCCTCACGAAGGCCTCCGCGGCGGTCATATCCGGCGTCAGCGCAATCGCCGCCGACTTGACCGGCTTCAGCTCGTCCGGCTGGTGAAGGTCGTAGCCACGCTTGGCCTTGGTCTGGCGCTCGAGCATGAAGGGAATGCGCTCCGACAGAGCGAGCGCCAGCTCGAAGATGCGCGTCGGCTTGCCGGACGTGAGCTCGAGCTCCGCCTCGGAAATCGGCAATCGTGCCTCGCCCGCCGTGATCTCGCCCGTGTCGAGCGCCAGCTCCATCTCGCTGTCGGCAAAGCGCAGCGGGATCGTGCGCCGCGAGATCGAGGTCGTGAAGACCGGCCCCAGCTTTTGCTCCAGCCCTTGCTCGATCAGGCTTTGCCGCAGCGCCTCGTCTTCGATCAAGGTCAGGTCGGGCGTGTCCTGCTGCAGCTCCGCCTCGAACTCGCGGCGACGCTGCAGGCTGGCCGATCCGGCTTCGGCGCGGGTCTTGAGCGTCTGAATCCGGCGCTCCCCGATACGACGAACACGCAGCGCGATGCCCTTGCGCCGCAGGCTGTGCTCCGGCGTGTCGAAGTAGGTGCTGACCAGCGTCTCTGTCCTGGCCCGTTTCTGGGCCAGCGTTCGAACCAACGGATGCCTGCGCAGGCGCTCGAGCTGATTGGCCTCGAGCGCCATCTTCAGTTCGATTTCTTGGTTCATCCTAGCCCGTAGCGCGCCACCCCATGGACGAGCAAACTTTCGCGACGCAAATACGACGGTCAAGTTACTGAAATATTACAAAATTATTACAAAGCTCGTTTGCATTGGCCCGATCATAGGGTTCCAGGGAAGCCGCCGCCGTCGATCAGGAGATTCTGGCCGGTGATGTAGCCCGCATGGCGCCCGCAAAGGAAGGCGCAGGCCTCGCCGAACTCCTCGGGATAGCCGAAGCGGCCGGCCGGGTTCTGAGCGCTCCGCTCGGCGGCGATCTCCGCCTCCGGACGTCCGGATTTTTCCGCCAGGGCGCGAATGGTCGAGCGCAGCCGGTCGGTGTCGAAGGGGCCGGGCAGCAGGCCGTTGATGGTCACGTTGTGCGCCACGGTCTTGCGCGCGATGCCGGCGACGAACCCGGTCAAGCCGGCCCGCGCGCCGTTCGACAGGCCGAGGATGTCGATCGGCGCCTTCACCGCCGAAGACGTGATGTTGACGACGCGGCCGAAGCGGCGCTCGATCATGCCGTCGACCGTCGCCTTGATCAGCTCGATGGCGGTCAGCATGTTGGCGTCCAATGCCTTGATCCAGTCGTCGCGGGTCCAATCGCGGAAGTCTCCGGGCGGCGGCCCACCGGCATTGTTGACCAGGATATCGGGCTCGGGGCAGGCCGCCAGCACGGCGGCGCGGCCCTCCGGCGTCGTAATGTCGCCGGCCACCGCCGTCACTGCCGTGCCGGTTGCCGTGCGGATCTCGTCGGCCGTGGCTTCCAGCGTCGCCGCCGTTCGCGCGTTGATCGTCAGCGCGACGCCCTCGCGCGCCAACGACATGGCGCAGGCCTTGCCGAGGCCTTTGCTGGCCGCGCAAACGATCCCTTTCTTGCCCGTGAGCCCCAGATCCATGGAAAGCCCTCCCCTCTTTTCTCGCCTGTGTTCTTCGCGCTTCGCCGCTACGCCCCGGTCGATGCCGCCCCCTCGCGGGAATCGAGAGCCCCGGCCCCGGCCTCGTCCTCGTCCCCGGTCGCCAGCACGGAACGCACAACGGATATGGTGATCGGCCGGCGCCGGGCCAATGACGTCCGGTCGATCGCCTCGACCAAAGCGCTCGCCGCCGCGAAGGAGCGCTCCATACGCGGCAGAAGATAGCGGATGACCTCCTCGCCGACCGAGAGCTGACGGTCGGCGAAAAGCTTCACCATGACCGCGGCGATCAGGCCGTCGTCGGGGGGCCCCAGGGCCGCCACCTGGGCCGCCGAGAGGCGCGACCGCAGATCGGCCAGGCGCAAGCGCCAACGCGCCGGCGCCTCCCGCCCGGTGATCAAGAGGTAGCCTGCGCGTTCGCCGAGCAGGCCGAGCAGGTGAAAGAGCGCCGCTTCCCGCTCGGGCGCCGCGGCCAGGGCGGGCTCCAGGTCGTCGAGGACGGCCGCCTTGGCCCCGCCCAGAAGAGCCCTCGGCTCCCGCCGGCCCAAGTCCTCGGGATCGACCTCCACCGCCGCGGCGGCCGCGCGCCACACCTGGGTCAGATGGGTCTTGCCGGATCCGGCGGGCCCCACGAGCGCCAGCAAGGGGCCGGGCCAGTCCGGCCAGCGGTCGATCCAGCGCACAGCGAGCTCGTTGGCCGGCGCGACCAGGAAGTCCGCCCGGCCCAGGGCGGGACGAAAGGCCAAGTCGAGGCTGAGCTGCTCCATGACGCCCTCAGCCCTCGCCGCGTCCGCGAGCGCTCGCGTCCTCGCCGGCTTCGCCGGTCGCGGGCACGCCGCCATGGCCCCAATAGAGCTCGCTGCTGAGATAGCGCTCCAAGGCAAAGCGCACGAGGACGCCGACCACCGCGGCAACGGGGACGGCCAGGAGAATGCCGACAAAGCCGAAGAGGACGCCGCCGGCCAAAAGGGCGAAGATCACCCAGACCGGATGCAGGCCGACGCGGTCGCCGACCAGCTTGGGGGTAAGGAAGTTCCCTTCGATCGCCTGGCCGGCGCCGAAGATCGCGGCAACGATCAACACGCGAGCCACCTCGTCGAACTGGATCAAGGCGAGGCCGACCGAGAGCAGCCCGCCGATGAGGGCGCCGACATAGGGTATGAAAGTCAGCAGCCCTGCCATCAGGCCGATGACCAGGCCGAAGTCGAGCCCCGCCAGGGTCAGCGCGACGGCGTAGAAGACACCGAGGATCAGGCAAACCGTCGCCTGGCCGCGCACGAAGCCGGCCAGGATCTCGTCGATCTTGCCGAGCTGCTCGCGGATCAGGTCCGCCTGCGGCCGCGGCAGCCAGCCGTCGACCAGGTCGACCAGGCGGTCCCAGTCGCGCAGCAGATAGAAGGCGACGACCGGCGTGATCACGATCAGCGACAGGAAGTTGGCGAAGGCGACGCCGCCGGTCACCAGGTTCGTGAGCACGCGCGTGACCCAGCCGGCGAACTTGGCGATCGAGTCGCTGGCGGCTGCCTCGGCGCGCTGCATGATGTCGGGGTCGACGCGCTGCTCGAGGAACTCGACCAGCCGGGTGACTTGCTCGCGCAGCACCTCGAGATAGCCGGGCGCGTTTTCCAGCAGCCGGCCGATCTGACCGACCAGCGTCGGCACGACGATCAGGATCGCCGCGACGACCAGCAGGATGAAGACCAGCGTGACGATGGTGGTCGCGAGCGTCCGCGAGAGCTTCCAGGCCTCCAGCCGATCGCAGACCGGATCGAGAAAATAGGCCGTCGCCATGCCCGCCACGAAGGGCAGCAGGATGCTCCGGAACACATAGATCGACAGGAAGAAGAGGGCGAAGACGCCCAGCCACACGAAGACGTAGCGGCCAAGAGCAGGCTTGACCGTCGGCCCGGCGGCTCCGGCGCCCTCGTCGCTCACTCGACCCCCTGTTGCCGGTCACGCGACTGCGACGGCAGCGCGGCCAGGCTACGGGCCGGGCCGGGCCGCTCGACGGCGCCCGACTGGCTCAGCAGACGAAGCTCCCACTGGCCGCTCGGCGGCGAAACCGCGCTGCCAGCCCCGACCCCGGCAGCACCCGAAAGGGTCAGGCCGGGCGTCGCCGTCGTGCCGCTCTGAATGATGGTCGGCGGCGGCGCGCCGTTTTGCCGGGTCAGGACCAGGTCGCTTTGCCGCAGGGCGAGCGTCAATTGGGATTCGTCGCCGATGAACGTCAGGCTGATCTGGCCCCGGTCACGGCGCAGGAACATGACGCTGCTGGTCAGGACCGAAGGGACGGTCTCGAGCCGGCGCCGGACCTCGAGCCAGTCTGCGAGCGTGGCGATCGGCACCGAGACCACGAGATTCCGCCGGGTGCCGAAGTTGAGCAGATTGCGGCGCTTCCAGGCCGCCTCGATGCCGGCGGCCGTGCTCCGCGCCGCGCGCTGCATCAAGGCCTCCGGCGTCTCGCCGGGTGCCGCCACGAAGGTCACGCGCGGCGACCAGTTGACGGCCCCGCCGCTGGAGCGGCCGGTGATGACTTGCAGGCTGCCGCCGGTCTCGGCACTGCCTTCGCTGAGCATGGCCCGCGTGACCAGGCTCTCTGCCGCGCCGTAGCGTGTCGCCAGCGCCTTCAGGCGCTCGGCGTCACCGGCCGCGGCCTGCGCCGCGCTGATGCCCGACATGTCGGAGAGATCGCCCAGGGGCGCGACGAAGGGGACCAGGCCCTGATCGAGGGACTGCTCGGCCCAGGCCGCACGCCAGGGATTGGGCTCGCGCCACAGGACCGCGCCCTCGTCGGGGCCGAACACCGGCAGCACGACGATCGGCTTGCTGCGCACCTCGGCGAAGCGGACGTTGTACTGCTGAAACAGAGAGCGCACGGCCTTGCGATTGAAGCGGAACGTGAAGTCTGCCAGGTAACGTCCTGGAGAACTTCGTTCATTGATCACCGAGAAATCCTGAACGTAGCCGGTGATCTGATCCGCCGTCAGGGCGGGCAGGCGCGGCAGATCCTCGGCCACGACCAGGCGCTGGAACAGCCGCTGCCAGGCGGCGAGATGGCCCTCGGCGATCGCGGTATCGCGGGCCTCGGTCGCGGTTGCCGCGCTGGCATCGACCGACACGCCGCCGACGCTGTAGATGCTGTTCTGGGCCAAGGCCGGCCGCTCGCCCGCGAGCAAGCAGAGCAGGCCGCACAGGAGGCACAGCGCCGTCCGAAAGCCGATTGCAAAGCCTCGCGGATACAGTATCTTCGGCCCGGATCCCGCTCGAAAGGCCGGGCGCCGCCTCCTGATCATGCCGGCCGCTCCTGAGTTCTCGGGTTGCCCGATCGCCTTCGAGTGACCCGCATTCGCCTCGACTCATACTCCAAGTGGCGGGAGGACACCATAACAAGGCCCAATCGGCTCAGCTACAAGCAGGCTGGGGTGGACATCGAGGCCGGCAACGCCCTGGTGGAGGCGATCAAGCCGCTGGCCAAGGCGACCGCACGGCCCGGCGCGGACTCGGCGCTCGGCGGCTTCGGCGGCCTCTTCGACCTGAAGGCGGCGGGCTACGCCGACCCGATCCTGGTCTCGGCGACCGACGGCGTCGGCACCAAGATCAAGATCGCCATCGAGGCCGGCCGGCATGACACGATCGGCATCGACCTGGTCGCCATGTGCGTCAACGACCTGGTGGTCCAGGGCGCCGCGCCGCTGTTCTTCCTCGATTACTTCGCGAGCGGCCGGCTCGAGGTCGAGACCGCCAAGGCGGTCGTCGCCGGCGTCGCAGAGGGCTGCAAGACGGCCGACTGCGCGCTGATCGGCGGCGAGACCGCCGAGATGCCGGGCCTCTATGCCGCCGGCGACTACGACCTGGCCGGCTTCGCGGTCGGCGCGGTCGAGCGCGGCGGGCTGATCACCGGCGCCACGATCGAGGCCGGCGACCGGGTCCTCGGCCTCGCCTCCAGCGGCCTGCACTCGAACGGCTTCTCGCTGGTACGCCGCGTGGTCGAGACGCTCGGCCTCGACTACGCCGCGGAGGCCCCCTTCGAGCCCGGACGCTGCCTGGGCGAAGCGTTGCTCACGCCGACCCGCATCTACGTCCGAAGCTGCCTCCAGGCGATTTCCGCCGGCGGGGTCAAAGGTCTCGCCCACATCACCGGAGGCGGCTTGCTCGAGAATATCCCGCGGGTGCTGCCCGATGGGCTGGGTGCCGTGCTCGAGGCCAAGGCCTGGCCGCGGTCGGCGGTGTTTCCCTGGCTGGCCCGTCACGGCGGCCTCGATGCGACCGAGATGAGCCGCACCTTCAATTGCGGCATCGGCATGGTCCTGGTCGTGGACCCCGCCCAGTCCGAGCCGGTCAGCGCAGCCCTGCGGACGGCCGGCGAGCAAGTCTTCGCCATGGGTCGGATCGAAGCCTGCGGCGAAGATGACCCGCGCGTGGCGATCATCGGCGCCGAGGCCCTGGCCGAATCATGAAAGTCGGGGTGCTGATCTCGGGGCGCGGCAGCAACCTCCAGGCCCTGATCGACGCCTGCCGCGACGAGAGCTTTCCTGCCGAGATCGTCCTGGTGGTCTCGAATCAGCCCGGTGTGCAGGGCCTGACGCGTGCCGAGCGAGCCGGCATTCCGGTTGCCACCATCCCACACCGAGATTTCGACAGCCGCGCGGCCTTCGAGGAAAAAGTGGTCGCGGCATTGCGGGCAGCCGGCGCCGAGCTCATCTGCTGTGCCGGCTTCATGCGCATCCTCTCGCCGACCTTCCTACGGCACTGGCCCGACCGCGTGCTGAACATCCATCCCTCGCTGCTGCCTGCCTTTCCCGGCCTGCACAGCCACGAGCAGGCGCTGGCGGCCGGGGTGAAGCTGCACGGCTGCAGCGTCCACGTCATGCGCGAGGCCGTCGATGCCGGGCCGATCGTCGGTCAGGCCGCGGTCCCGGTGCAGCCCGACGACACGGCAGAGACGCTGGCGGCCCGCGTGCTCGGCGCCGAGCACCGCCTCTATCCCCTCTGCCTGCGTCTGATGGCCGAGGGCCGGGTCAGGGTCGAGTCGGACTTGACCGTGATCGACGGCGCCGCAGCCTCGGGCCCGCTGCTGATCAACCCGGCGCCTTAAGCGCCAGCTTGCGGGCCGAAAAAGAAGCGACTATTACAAGACTGCAATGTAAATCGCCGCGACGAAGAGGACGGGGACCAGCAGGCCATGTCACACGATCAGATGCTCACCGAGCACCGCAAGACTTTCGACGGCTTCATCCGGGTATCGGTCATCTCGACGGCCGTCATCGTTGTCGCCTTGTTGCTGATGGCGGCGTTCCTGCTTTAGCTTGGGCCCAAGGGGTTTGCCGTGTCTCGGCGTTCGAGGTCCGAGTGCCTCTCCCGCTGCGTCGTTCTCGGGTCTGACCGACTGCTGTCCGGTCTAGGGGACTAGACTTTCATTTGTCCGCTGCGCGGACGCCCCCCACCCTCACCCTCCCCCTCAAGGGGGGAGGGAATTAAGCGATGCGGCGACGGCTTATCGCCTCCCCCCTTGAGGGGGAGGTCGGCGCGGAGCGCCGGGTGGGGGGCTGGCGCGGAGCGCCGAAAAGGCCAACGCTCGTCTCACACGAGCTCTGCCAACGGCGATGTAGACCCAACGGGTCAGCCGCGTTTTTGATCCGTAGGTCTATCGAAATCGCGGACTCGGACCTCGATGGACTGCCAGGTCAAGCCCGGCGATGACATCCCGATAATCACCCGACGATCTGATCCTCGGAAAAGAAGAACGCGATCTCCTGGGCGGCCGTCTCCGGAGCGTCGGAGCCGTGCACCGAGTTGGCCTCGACGGACTCCGCGAAGTCGGCGCGGATGGTGCCGGGATCGGCGTTGGCCGGGTTGGTGGCGCCCATCACCTCGCGGTTCTTCTCGATGGCGTTCTCGCCCTCCAGCACCTGCACGACCACCGGGCCCGAGGTCATGAAGGCGCAGAGGCTATCGTAGAACGGCCGCTCCTTGTGCACGGCGTAGAACTGCTGCGCCTGCTCCGGGGAAAGGCGAATGCGCCGCTGCGCGATCACGCGCAGCCCGGCCGACTCGAAGCGGTCGACGATCTTGCCGGTGATGTTGCGCCGGGTCGCGTCCGGCTTGATGATCGACAGGGTCCGTTCCACGGCCATGGCACTGGCTCTCCTTTCGGCTGGTTTCTGGAGGCGGGTCTCCGGCGAAAGCGCGCGGCCTTATAGACGCTTTGACCGGCACCGGCAACGGCCGGCGCCGGTCGCTTGCCAGGCGTCTTTCGGCGCGCCCGCGGGCCGTGCTAAATCCGCGCGTCATGCTGCGGATCGACAACCTCACCTACCGCATCGCCGGCCGCCCGCTGCTCGAGCGCGCCACGGCCACGGTGAACGCCGGCGAGCGCCTCGGGCTGGTCGGCCGAAACGGGACCGGCAAGACGACGCTGCTGCACCTGATCTCCGGCGAGCTGACGCCCGACGAGGGCGAGATCGCCGTGCCGCAGCGCCTGCGCGTGGCGAAGGTCGCCCAGCATGCCCCTAGCGGGCCGCAGAGCCTGATCGACACGGTGCTGGCCGCCGATGAGGAGCGCACGGCCCTGCTCGCCGAGGCCGAGACCGCCGAGGACCCGGCCCGTATCGCCGAACTGCACGAGCGCCTGGCCACCATCGAGGCTGAGAGCGCGCCGGCGCGCGCGGCGCGCATCCTGGCCGGCCTCGGCTTCGACGAAGCCGCGCAGCAGCGACCCTGCAGCGACTTCTCGGGCGGCTGGCGCATGCGCGTGGCGCTTGCCGGACTCTTGTTCTCCCAGCCGGACCTCCTGCTGCTCGACGAGCCGACCAACCATCTGGACCTCGAGGCCACGCTCTGGCTCGAGGGCTACCTGAAGTCCTACCGCGGCACCCTGCTCCTGGTCTCGCACGACCGCGAGCTGCTGAACCGGGTGCCGACCGCGATCCTGCATCTCGATCAGCGCCGCCTGACCCGTTTTGCCGGCAACTACGACCGCTTCGAGCGCAGCCGGCGCGAGCAGCAGGAGCGCCAGGAGGCATTGCGCGCCAAGCAGATGGCCGAGCGCCGGCACATCCAGGCCTTCGTCGACCGCTTCCGCTACAAGGCCAGCAAGGCGCGCCAGGCCCAGTCGCGCCTGAAAGCGCTGGCCCGCATGGAACCGATCGCAAGCGTCGTCGAGCAGCACACGACGACCTTCAGCTTCCCCAAGCCCGAGACCCTGGCGCCGCCCCTGATCACGCTCGAGCGCGTGGCCGTGGGCTATCAGCCGGAAACGCCCGTGCTAAGCCGCCTCGACCTGCGCCTGGATCCGGATGATCGCATCGCCCTGCTCGGCGCCAACGGCAACGGCAAGTCGACCTTCGTGCGGCTGATCGCCGGACGCCTGAAACCCCAGAGCGGCACACTGCACCAGGCTTCGAAGCTGAAGGTCGGCTACTTCGCCCAGGAGCAGGCCGAGGAGCTCGATCTGGGAGGAACACCGCTGCTCGCCCTGCAGCGGCACCTGCCCAAGGCGCGCGAGGAGACGCTGCGCAGCCATCTGGGC
>JAKSDN010001037.1 GCA_022360075.1 Kiloniellales bacterium
CACGGCCTCGAAGACCGAGAGCCCTTCCAGGCGGCAGAGCGCGTCCAGGATCGCGCGGTCGAGCAGGGCCGTGCCGAAGCTCGCGATCAGAGGGTTGAGGCCCTGGGCGGCGCAGTTCTCGCGGTGGGTCTCGTAGAGCGCCGCATGGAGACCGAAGGCGCTCAGGGTCTCATCGGCGGCGGCATAAAGGTCTTGGGCCAAAGCGAGAGAGCGGCGGAGCTGATCGAAGTTGTCCTCGTTGCTCAGCGCCGGGTCTTTGTCGAACCACTTGGGCGCCAGCATCTCGGCGGCCTGGCCCCAGCCGCTGCGCCCGTCGGCCAGCTCGACGCGCACGCGCAGGAAGGTCTGCGGCGCTTCTGTCAGGGTGACGACGCCGAAGCGGAAGGGCATGCGCAAGACCACGTCGCGCTCGTAGAAGCGCGTCTCGCGCAGCCGCAGCCGCGGCGCCTCGGCTGTCATGGCTGGCCCTCCATGAGGCCGCGCAAATAGCCGGCCGCCCGCGCCGCGCAGGCCGCGCCGCTCGGCTCGTAGATGAAGGGCTCGACCGCGATCGCGCGGTCGTAGCCGTGCCGCCTTAGCGCCGCGAGGATCGGCGCGAAGGCCAGCTCGCCCTCGCCGGGGCCGCGCCGGTTCGGATCGTTGGCCTGGAGGTGGACGATCTTGCCCGTCGGCAGCCAGCGGTCGAGCAGCGCGGGCAGGCTTTCGGCCTCGCTGACCGCCGAGGCGCTGCAGTCGATCATCGTGCGCAGTGCAGGGCTGTCGACCTCGGTCAGGATCTCGTCGACTTCGGCAAGGTTGTTGATGAAGTTGGTCTCGCGGGTCGAGAGCGCCTCGACGCAATAGGAGACCCCGGCGGCCTCGGCCGCTTCGGCGGCGGCGGCGAAGCACTCGAGGGCGCGCTTGCGGCCTTCGGCCTCCGCGTCCGCCTCGAGCTTGCGCTGCAATGGCGAGCCGTGGACCAGCACCGAGCCGCCCAGCTCGGCGCAAAGGTCGACGAGCCGGCGCATCACATCCACCGTACGCGTGCGCACGGCGGGGTCCTCGTGCGTGATCGACAGGCCGGTCGGCGCGACCAGCAGCCAGTGCAGGCTGACGATCTCCAGTCCCGCGGCATTGGCCTCGCTGCGGATCGCTCGGCGTTCCTCCGTCGAGAGGTCGTGCGGCTCGCTGTCCAGCGTGAAGGGCGCCAGCTCCAAGCCATCGTAGCCGACGGCGGCGGCGAAGGCGCACTGCTCGGGGAAGGTCATCTCGCGGATGACTTCGTTGCAAAGGGCGAGTTTCATTCCTCTTGCGCTCGCTTTCTTCTTGGGGTGAGGCGGTCGATGACGGAGGCCAGGGCACGGCGCGTGGCGCCGAAACTGAACAGGATCACCAGCAGCGTGGCGACCCAGAGCGCGGCGCTGATCGGCCGGGTCAAGAAGGGCTCCAGGCTGCCGTCGGAGAGCACCATGCCGCGGCGGAACGACTTGTCGAGGATGCCGCCCAGCACGATGCCGAGCACCAGAGGTGCCATCGGATACTTCATGCTGCGCAGCAGGAAGCCGATCACGCCGAAGGCGAGCATGACGTAGACGTCGAACAGCCGGCTCGCGATGGCGAAGGAGCCGACCGTGCAGAGCACGAAGATCACCGGCATCAGGCGCTCGCGCGGCACGGCCAGCACGGTGAGCAGCGGCCGGGTGAGCGCCAGGCCGAAGATCAGGATCGCCAGGCCGGCGTAGAAGATCATCGCCACCACTTCGAAGACGAAGCTCGGGAACTCGATCATGATCAGCGGGCCGGGCCGCACGCCGTGGATGAACATCGCGGCCAGCAGCACCGCGGCCGGCGCCGAGCCCGGCACGGCCAGGGTCAGCACCGGGATGATCGCGCCGGGCACCGCCGCGCTGTTGCCGGCCTCGGCGCTCACCAGGCCCTCGACCGAGCCCTTGCCGAAGGCCGCGCGCTCACGGCTCGCGCGCCGGGCCGCGGCGTAGGAGACCCAAGCGCCCATGTCCTCACCGACCCCGGGCACGAGGCCCATCAGGGTGCCGATCACGCCCGAGCGGCCGATGGTGCGGCGATAGCGCCAGAGCTCGCGCCAGCGCGGCAGAACCGAGTCCTTGGCGCTGCGCACGACCTCGTAGGCCCGGCGCTGCATGACCATCAGGACCTCGGCAAAGCCGAAGGTGCCGACCAGGGCCGGCAGCAGGCCGATGCCACCGGCGAGATCGGGATTGCCGAAGCTGAATCGCTGATAGGCGTGGATGCCCTCCTGCCCGACCATGGCGATCAGCAGGCCGAGGAAGCCGGCGATCCAGCCCTTGAGCGGATCGTCGAGCGCGGTCAGGTGACCGGAGATCACCACGCCGAAGACCGCCAGCCAGAAGAACTCGTAGGAGCCGAACTCGAGCGCGAACTCGGCCAGCAGCGGTGCCAGCAGGGCGAGGAAGATCATGCCGATCACGGTGCCGAAGAAAGAGCCGAGCGTGGCGATGCCCATCGCCCGGCCGGCCTTGCCGGCGCGCGCCAGCGGAAAGCCGTCGAGCGTCGAGGCCGCGTTGGCCGGCGTGCCGGGGATGTTCAGCAGGATAGCGCTGCGGCTGCCGCCGAAGATCGCGCCGACGTACATGCAGATCAGGATCAGGATCGCATCGCCCGCCTCCATGCGGAAGGTGAGCGTGGTCAGCAGCGCCACGCCGAGCGTCGCCGTCAGGCCCGGCAGCATGCCGACGCTGATCCCCAGCAGCGTCGCCCAGAGCACGTTGAACAGCGGAGCGGGCGCGGCAAAGGCGATCAGCGCATCGAGGAAGTGGCCGAGACCCTCGGGCATCCCGCGCGCTCACGGAAGCTGCACGAGGAAGAGATACTGGAAGACCGCCGTCACCACAGCGGCGACGACGGCCGCCTGCAGCACGGCCCAGGCGACCAGCTTGGCCCAGGCACCGGCCGTGAGCCCGGGCCGCCAGGTGAAGAGCGCGACGAACAGCAGCACGAAGAGAAAGGTCGCCAGCCAGAACGGCAGCCGCCCGACCAGCCCGGCGCCGTAGCCGGCGGTCAGGAACAGGGCCAGCGCCAGGCGGCCGAGGCTTTCGCGCGCGCTCGCCTTGGACTCGTCGGAATCGCCGACGGCCAGCCGCCAGCCGCCGGCGCGGATCGAGCGAACCAACAGCGTCACGGCGAGCAGCAGGAGCACCAGACCGAGCAGGCCGGGCG
>JAKSDN010000703.1 GCA_022360075.1 Kiloniellales bacterium
CCGTTCCTGGCGACCAGCTTCGAGGCGGCGCTCAAGCTGCACAAGGCCTCGATGCCGGCGATCGAGTCGACCCTGGCCGACAAGGGACTCAAGCTGCTCTACGCCGTGCCCTGGCCGCCGCAGGGCCTCTATGCCAACAAGGAGGTCAATGGCGCCTCCGACATGGCCGGTGTGAAGTTCCGCGCCTACAACGCGGCGACCTCACGGCTGGCCGAGCTGATGGGCGCGCAGCCGACCAAGATCGAGGCGGCGGAGATCTCCCAGGCCTTCGCCACCGGCGTGGCCGAGAGCATGATCTCCTCCGGCTCGACCGGCTACGACCGCAAGATCTGGGAGCACGTGCAGTACTGGTACGACACCCAGGCCTGGCTGCCCAAGAACATGGTGGTGGTCAACATGAAGGCTTGGGAGGGTCTGGACGAGAAGACCCAAGCCATCGTGCTCGGCGCGGCCGCGATGGCCGAGCAGGCCGGCTGGGCCAAGGCGCAGGAGCTCGCCGACTGGTACAAGGAGCAGCTCGCCGCCAACGGCATGACCGTCGAGCCGCCGAGCGAGCAGCTCAAGGCCGACATGGAGCAGATCGGCGCGACCATGACCGATGAGTGGCTCGGGCGCGCCGGCGACCAGGGCAAGGCCATCGTCGATTCTTTCAAGGCGATGTGACCGGGCAAAGCAATGTGAGCGGGCGGGGTTCGATCCTGGGCTTCGCCCTATTCCATCGGCTCGTGGGTCGAGAGAAAGGGTCAGGGTGAGATTACTGAAGGCGAACGAAAAAGACTGAGAGTCTGACTCGAAAAGAACCCGGTGAACTCAATGAGTTGCACCATTTCACTTGTCACCCTCGGGCTTGACCCGAGGGTCCATCGGTGTGCGAGACCGGGACCCAAGTTGGGATAGGCCCGGCGGTTCCGCAATTCCCATGGATGCTCGGGTCAAGCCCGAGCATGACAGGTTGGAGGCGATGGTCGTCATGCTTCGACGAGGCTGCCAAACCATGGGCACGTAGCTTCTTATCCTGTCACCCTCGGGCTTGGCCCGGTGATCCAGAGTGGCGCCTGAACCAAACCCGGCGATGACAAGTGAGCAGGGCGTTTGCTC
This sequence comes from Kiloniellales bacterium, assembly GCA_022360075.1. The sequence continues at coordinate 1,099 of JAKSDN010000703.1, forward strand.
GAAGCTCTTGTTCTCAAAACAATCGTTTTCGGGCAGGCTCCGAGACCGGCCCTTCACTCTCGAGCCGTATCTCAGGAACGTTCAAGGGGGCAAAGGCTCATGTGGCAGGCGCTCGATCGCGGTCTCAACCGCGTCTACACGGCCTGCGGCGTCATCGGCGCCGGGTTCCTGTTCTTCCTCATGGTGCTGGTGCTGGCCAGCATCGGCACGCGCGCGGCGGGGATCTACGTCGGCGGGCTGACCGAGTACTCCGGATACGCCATGGCGGCGGCCAGCTACTTCGCCCTGTCCTACACCTTCCGCGACGGCGCGCACATCCGGGTCACCATGGTCCTGACCCGCTTCCACGGGGCGGCGCGTTACAGGCTCGAGCTCTTCTGCCTGGCCGTCGCCAGCTTCTTTGCGCTCTATCTCGCCTACTACATGGTCGAGCTTGCCTACATCTCCTGGGACTTCGAGGAGCGCAGCGAGGGCGGCGACGCCATGCTGCTGTGGATCCCGCAGAGCGGTGCGGCGGCCGGCTCGATCGTGATGGCGGTCTGCGTGCTGCACGCCTTCATCAAGACGCTCGCCGGCGGCGACTTCTTTCGCGCGCCCGATGGCGACGCGACGATGATGGAATGAGGACCTAAGCCATGGAACAGGCCGTCCTCATCGTCGTCTTCCTCGCGATCCTCTTCTTCTTCCTGGGCTCGGGCATCTGGGTTGCCATCAGCCTGCTCGGCGTCGCCGTGATCGGCATGGAGATCTTCACCGACCGGCCGGTCGGCGAGGCCATGGCGACGACGGTCTGGGGCGCCGGCTCTTCCTGGACTTTGGCCGCCCTGCCGCTGTTCATCTGGATGGGCGAGATCCTCTTCCGCACCAACCTGTCGGAGAACCTCTTCAAGGGCCTGACCCCCTGGATGCATCGCCTGCCAGGCGGCTTGCTGCACGTCAACATCGCCGGCTCGGCGATCTTCGCGGCGATCTCGGGCTCCTCGGCGGCGACGGTGGCCACGGTCGGCAAGATGTCGATCCCTGAGCTCAAGAAGCGGGCCTATCCGGAGAAGATGATCATCGGCACGCTGGCCGGCGCAGGGACGCTCGGCCTGCTGATTCCACCTTCGATCACGCTGATCATCTACGGCGTCACGGTGAACGAATCGATCGCCAAGCTGTTCATCGCCGGCATCCTGCCGGGCATCATGCTGGCCCTTCTGTTCATGACCTTCGTCGGCATCTGGGCGATCGCAAGCGGTCAGCGCGAGCGCGAGACGATCCGCCACACGATCCGCGAGAAGCTGCACGGCGCCGTGCTGCTGCTGCCGGTGGTGATGCTGATCCTGCTGGTGATGGGCTCGATCTACAGCGGGCTTGCGACCGCGACCGAGGCCGCGGTGCTCGGCGTGGTCGGCGCGCTCGCGCTGTCGTTCTTTCAGAAGTCGCTCACCCGCGAGAGCTTCGTCGCCTCGCTCTTGGGCGCGACCAAGACTTCCTCGATGATCGCCTTCATCCTGGCCGGCTCATCGTTCTTGTCGCTGGCCATGGGTTTCACCGGCTTGCCGCGCGCCCTGGCGTCCACGATCGTCGATTGGCAGCTCTCCCCGGCGCTGCTGATCGTCGTGCTGACGGCCTTCTATATCGTGCTCGGTTGCTTCCTCGACGGTATCTCGTCGGTCGTGCTGACCATGGCCGTGATCGAGCCGATGGTGCGCCAGGCCGGCTTCGACATGATCTGGTTCGGCATCTATTTGATGCTGGTGGTCGAGATGGCGCAGATCACGCCGCCGGTCGGCTTCAACCTCTTCGTGCTGCAGGGCATGACCGGGCGCGACATGGCCTTCATCGCCCGGGCCGCTGCACCGATGTTCGCGATCATGGTCGTGGCGGTCGCGATCCTCTACGTGTTTCCCGAGGTCGCGACCGCCCTGCCAGAGGCGATGTCGCGCTGACCCGCCTTGTCGCGGATGGGTTCAGCGCGCGGCGTCGATATCGACCGGAACGACGCTCAGCTCGAGCGCAGTTCCTCCATGGCCTTGTTGGCCCGGTCGTAGATCGGCGCCCATTGCTCGGTCGCGGTCTTCGAGGCCAGCTCCATGAGCTTGCCGGCCTCGCTCAGATACTGCTCGGTGGTTTGCTGCATCCAGCTCTGTTGCAGCTTGGCGGCTTCCTGCCAGCTATCGCACTTGGTGAGCTGCCCACCCAGCGCCATGTCGCTGTCCATCCGTGCCTTCATGAATGTCATCAGCTCTTCGTTCCAGGCCGACACGCCCTGGAAGTAGGCTTTCACGGCCTCGGCGAAGAGCTCGCCGGCCGCGCCGTTCATGGCGGTCATGCGCGCCATCGTTTCTTTGGGGTTCAGCGCTTCGGCACCGTTCGAACCATTGCCGCTCGGGCTGCTGGTCGACGCTTTTGCCATTCTTGAGTCCTCCTCTGCGGTGCTTGCTTGTCGGTTGCTCCACACCGGCGAGCGGCCATGACGCCGCCGGCTACGGTCAGGCAAGCCCAAGGGCTTGCCCGGCCCCCCTGGCCTGAAAGCTCCCCCGCCCGGCGCCTAGCTGGCGATCAATTTTCCTGGATTCAAGGACACACTTCGTCCTCACCAAACGATGCTAGACCAAACGCGGCGCGCTGTCTTGATCCAGGTCAATAAAGATTCGTGATTCGCGTGAGGCGAGGAAGAGCGACCTGGCACAGAGATCACCGAGGACGCACAGAGGGCACTGAGGATTTGATCACATGGCCCTGACGAGGCCTCTGGTCGGTCGCACGATCAGGTCGATAAAGCTCAAGCGCCCCGGTGATCTCTGTGCCGGCGCCGTGTTCTCCGTATTGGAACCCAGACGGCAGAAGCTCCCGCAGACCGTCGCGATCGCTAGCGTCAGTCTCGCTCGGCCTCTCCGGCTTCGCTTTCGGGTAGGGCCAGGCGGATGACGCCTTTGACCGGCTTGTGCGGGTCGACCGGCTTGCCCTTGCGCAGGATGCGCAGGCGGCCGGCCCGGGCCAAGTGGAGCGCCTGATGCCGCGTCGCCGAGAGATAGCGGCGCCAAAGATCGGGCGGATCGCTGGGACGGGCCTTGGTCTCGGCAAAGGCGCGGGCGGCCTCGGTCGGGCAGATCGATTTGCCGGCGCCGCGCTCCGCGAGCAGCGCGAGGATCGCCGTCGCGACCGGATCGTCCGGCGTACTATCGGGCTCACCCGTTCGATCCTGCACTTCGTTCGACGTCTCCACCATGTCCCGCAGTCTGGTCGCCGCGACCGAGCCTGAAAAGCCCGGAGTCGCGAATTCGTTCGCACCTTCGCCGGATGACCGTATGGGCGCTGGACGGACACCAGCCAGCTTGCCAATATCCGCGCCATGACCGGGACGCTCAACGCACTCTTCATCGCCACGGCGCTGTTCGTCGGGATGCACTTTCTGCTGTCCAGTCAGGCGCCGCGCCGCACGCTACAGGACCGTATCGGCGAGGGGCCCTTCAGGGCCATCTACGCGTTGGTCGCCGGTGGAAGCTTCGTGTGGATGCTCTTCGCCTATGGCGCCGCGCCCTTCGTCGAAGTCTGGAGCCCGCCGTTGGCACTGCGCTGGGTGCCGGTTCTGGTCATGCCGATCTCGCTGTTCCTTATTCTCGCCGGCCTGACCACGCCGAGCCCGACGGCGGTCGGCGGCGACAAGATGCTTCAGGATTCGACCGGCAGCCCGGCGAACGGGATCTTGCGCATAACGCGCCACCCGTTTCTTTGGGGCGCCGCGCTCTGGGCGCTTTCTCACCTCTGCGTCCGCGGCGACGCGGCGAGCATCCTGCTCATGGGCGGCATCGTGGTGCTCTCCTTCGGCGGCATGTGGCACATCGACCGGCGGCGCGAGGCGCTTGACCATGGCGCCTGGGGCCCCATGGCACTGACCACGAGCGTCATCCCCTTCGCGGCGATCGCGTCGGGGCGCACGACCATGGACTGGCAGGGCATCGGCTGGTGGCGCCCCGTCGCCGCGCTCGCGCTTTACGTCGTCTTGTTTCACCTGCATGAGTGGATCATCGGGGTCAGCGCGCTGCCCGCCTGATTCAAGCCCGCAGTGAAGTTGCTCGACGGGCTGGAGCGCTCTCACGGCCGGGTGCAGGGGAACTCGAGCGACAGGGCGTAGGCGGCCAAGCCGTCGGCGCGGATCGAGCGGCTGCCCGGATTGTCCGAAAGAAAGTCCGTGACCGTTTGGACCAGCTCTTCGCTCGAGCGCGGGGCATCCACGCAGGCCTGCAGCCCGTCGATCCGCGCGCCGGGACCGCCCAGGGCATCGGCGATCGCCATGATGTAGCCGAAGCAGACGCCCCGGTCGAAGTCATCGGCGGCGGCGCAGTCGCCGAACAGGTCCTCGCCGGTCCTGAAGGTTGCCCAGTCGAAGTCCGGCCGCACCTGCGCTTGTGCGCCGGCGGTGAGCAAGATGAGCAGAAGCAGCGACAGAGATCGAAAGCCACGCATGGAAACCTCCCGGCCGGATCGGGCTTATCGCTTTTGTGCCGCGATCTTAGCC
>JAKSDN010000999.1 GCA_022360075.1 Kiloniellales bacterium
AGGCCGGCGTGCCCGTAGGCTGACGCCGCTCACGGTTTCCAGATGGATGGTGACGACCCCTCCGGCGAACTCCTCGCCGACGATGCGGGCCGGCAGCTCGTTGGCGCCGCCTTTGGCCGCCGTGCGGCAGGCGATTTGGTCGTCCGGCACGGTGAAACTGACGGTCTCGCCACGCTCAGGCCGGTGATTGCCGGCCTCCGTCACGATGCAGAGCCCGTCAGGCGAGCGGATCTGAAAGCCCTGGGCGTCGCGTCCCTCGACCCGACCTTTCAACACCGAGTGGGAGCTGAGAAAGCCGACGACGAAGCGGTTCCTCGGGGCGTTGTAAATCGCTCGCGGCGTGCCGAGCTGCTCTAGCCGACCCTTGTTCATGATCGCCACGCGATCAGCCATGGCGAACGCCTCCGACTGGCTGTGGGTGACGTAGACGAAGGTTATGCCGAGCTCCTTCTGTAGGCGGGTCAGCTCTCCTTGCATACGGATGGCGAGCCCAGCATCGAGCGCGCTCAAAGGCTCGTCGAGCAGCAGAATCTCCGGCTTGGTCACCAAGGCCCGGGCCAGAGCGACGCGTTGGCGCTGCCCGCCAGATAGTTGATCGGGCATGCGCTCGGCGAACTCGCCGATTTCCATCCGCTCTAGCCAGTCGAGCGCCTGGCGCTTGCGCTCGGCGGACCCTAGGCCCCGCATCTTGAGGCCGAACTCCACGTTCTCGCGGACAGAGAGGAAGGGAAAGAGCGCAAGCGACTGCCACACCATGGGCGTGTCGCGCTTTGAGGGCGGGGTCTCGTTCATTCGCCGTCCGGCGATGCGGATCTCACCGGCGCTCGGAGTCTCGAGCCCGGCCAACATGCGCAAGGTCGTAGTCTTGCCGCAACCGCTGGAGCCCATCAGGGCCAGGAACTCGCCCTTCTCGATGGTGAGATCGAGTGGATGCACGGCGACGAAACCGGAGAAGCGCTTTTCAACGGCGTCGAACTCCACGTTTGCATCCGAGCCGCTCGGGGACGGAGACGGCGGCGATTGGCTGAAGGCGAGAACGGGACTCACGAGGGCTCTCCCTTGCGGTTTCGCATCAGTAGCTGGGCGCTGACGACGAGAACGATGGAGACGGTGAAAACCAGACTGCCGATCGCATTGATGCGCGGGCTGACCTGGCCTTGTAGGAAGGAGAGCACGCGCACAGGCAGGGTCTCGTTCAGGCCGGAGACGAACCAGGCGATGGCGTACTCGTCGAACGACACCGCCATGGTCAGCAGGAGGGCGGCGAGGATGGCCGGCGCGCAGAACGGCAGGATGACGTAGCGCAGCGCCTGTGCCTCGCCAGCGCCCATGTTCCAGGCCGCCGCCTCCAAGTCGGGGTCGATTTGCGAAAGCCGCAGGCGGACGAGCGCCATGGCGAAGGGCGTGCAGATCACAACGTGGCTGACGATCACGGCCGTCAGCTCGCCGCTCAGGCCGATGCGCGCATAGAAGGCCAGCATGGCGAGACCGAGGATGACGAAGGGAATGGTCGGCGGCAGCAGCGCCAGCGCGAGATAGAGGTTCTTGCCGAGGAACTTGTAGCGATAGTCGGTGTAGGCGGCCCCGAAGCCGAGCAAGGTGGCGATGCTTCCGGCGCAGACGGCCGTCAGCACGCTGTTCCGCAAGCCCTGCCAGACGCCCGGGTCGTCCAGGATCGCCTGGTACCAGGTAAGGGAGAACGAGCCGAGCGGGAGGGAGGGAAAGCGATCCGAGTTGAAGGAGAAGACGAAGCTGGCCAGGATCGGCGCGAAGATGAAGCCCAGCATCAGCCAAACATAGAGCCCAAGGAGGAGGCCGCCCCACCTCATGAGCGACTTCCCTGCCTGGCGTAGGCGAACTTGAGCACCGCAAAGGCGACGGCGAGCAGGGTCAGTATCATGGTGATGGCGACGACGGCTGCGCGCGGCCACTGCTGGCCGGATTTTGTGACATCCGTGATCAGAATGCTGAGGGTGGTCTCTCCGCCGCCGAGATAGAGCGGGCTGGCGAAGTCTCCGAAGGTCAGGATGAAAGCGAAGAGCGCCGCAAGGCAGAGCCCGGCACGGGCCGAGGGGATGACGATGCGGAACACCGCGCCCCAGGGCGAGCAGCCGAGATTGTGTGCCGCCTCGACTAGATGGCGGTCGACGTTGGACAAGCTGAGCAGCTGAATGAGGACCACCAGCGGCAGCGAGAGAGTCAGGTAGCCGACGATCGTTGCGCCCTGCGTGCTCAGCATGGCGTAAGGGCCGAGACCGAGCTGGCCGAGAACGGCGTTGATGATCCCGTCGTTCAGCAGGAAGACCTGCCAGGCGTAGATGCGGACAAGATAGCTGGTGAAGAACGGCGTGATCAGCAGCAAGGTGCAGAACCGGCGAAGCTGCGGGCTGGCCCGGAAGGCCAGAGCGTAGGCGGCGGGAAAGGCGATCACGCTGGCCAGCACGGCCGTCGCCGCGGCCAAGGAGAGCGTCTGGAGATAGGCATCCCAAAAGACGTCCCGCGTCAGCATCCGGACCCAGTTGACCGTGTCGAAGGCCGGCACCATGCGGAAGTTCCGGACGACCCAGAAGCTGAGCGCAACCAGGAACACGATGGGCGCGACGAAGAAGAGCGCCTGCCAAATGGCTGCCGGTCCGCCGATCAGAAGACCGAAGAGCCGGGGACGCAGGAGCAGCCGGGGCGCTGCGAGCGGTGTCATGAGGGGATCCGCAACTTGAAAAGAAGACAGCCGAGCTGGGCTCGGCCGAGTTCGGGAGGCGTTGTCAGGCGTTCTTGTAGTCCGACCAGAAGTCGTTCCACTCTTCGAGGCTTTGCCGCACCGGCAGCCGGCGGTAGCGAATCCGGCCGGCGCGGAAATCGTCCAGCACGCTGGCGCCGGAGAGGGTCATTCCCTGGCGTTGCGCCTCCGCAGGATTGACCTTGTCGAGTGCAGACCAACCGGGCTTTGTGACGCTGATCGCCGGATAGGCTGCCAGATTCGCCGTTCTCACCTGGCCTTCGGGCGAGGTGACGTAGCGGATGAAGCGACGGGCGAGATCGGCCTTGTGTGAGCCCTTGCCGATGCCGAGGCACTCGGTCCACTGCAGTCCGCCCTGCTCGGGAATGGTGGTTGTGACCTTCGCGCCGTCTTTCTGCAGCACGCCGGTGATCCAGTCGCCGATGCCCGGGATGGCCCCGACTTCGGCATTCTTCAGCGACGAGAGAACGCCCCCGTAATCGAGAAACGAGCGCACCTGCGGGCGCAGGCTCATGGTGCGGTCCTGCACTTGGCTCCAGGCTCCGTCAGAGAGATCGAAGGGCGCAGCGTTGCCTTCGAGTAGGCTGACGCAGCCGATGTTCGGCAAATGCCAATCGAAGTGCCCGACCTTGTCCTTCAGCGGGGCGCTCCACATCACCTCGTAGCTGCGGGCTTCGCGCTCGGATAGGGCATCCTGATGGTAGGAGAGCCCTAGAAAGCCGACGCGAATCGGAACGGCATGTAGATCGCTGCCCTGCCGCACGCCAGGGATCTCTTGGAACTCGGGCCAATAGTCCTCGAAGGGAAAGTCGTTCTCCTCCAGGCGCTCGAGGTAGTCCGCCTGAACCAAGATGCTGACGTACTCGGCATCGGCGAGGATGATGTCGTAGGTGCCGGGCGGTGATTGGGAAATCAAGCCCAGCATGTTGTCGCCGCCGACATAGTACTTGGCGTTGATCTTGACCTTGTTGGTCTCCTCGAAGGCCGCAACCATGTCGGGTTCGCCGTGGCCGTACCAGGATAGAAGGTTGATCTCCGTGACGCTTTGCGCGCGCGCTATGAAGGGTGGACTGATGGCGGTCGCGGCTCCTGTCGCCAGCGCGCCCTTTAGGACGCTGCGGCGGGTCGTCAGGCTGCGCCCGAGGCTCTTATGTCGCATGGCGAATTCTCCCAGTCAGCTTTGTTTGGGCTTTTTGGGAGTAAATTCGCGGGGCGACGGGACGACAAACGAGGTTGTTTCAGCCGATAGATGAGGTGGATTGCGCCATCGGCGCGGCCATGGCTTCGTCGCGCCGGACGCTGTCATCCTCCCAGCCGCCATACCAGGCGGCGAGATGCGGACGCAGGTCGGCGGCGAGCTGCCGCTGTTCGGACCTGGGCGCGCTGGCCCGGATGGCCTCTGCGATTTGCCTCTCGACCTCGTCTTCGTCGACGCCCAGCACCTGCCGGTCGCGCAGGCGCAGTTCGCCGCGAACGAAGACGTGGCGAACGTCGGTAGCCTTGGCTCGATTGACGATCACATCTAGGGGGGGCAGCGCGGGCGAGAGCCAGGGTCGCGCCAGCCGGGAGAGTTCGATCAATACCAGATCGGCGTCACGGCCGGGCTCGATGCGCCCGATCTCCCCGGCGCGGCCGAGCACCCGGGCTCCGCCTTCGGTCGCCGCGCGGAAGACATCGCCGACATCGAGGGCCTCTGCATCTTGGCGTGCCGGACGGTTCAGATTCAGGAACAGCCGCATCTCGGCGAAGATGTCCTCGTCGTCTGCCAGGCTGGTGCCGTCCAAGCCGAGAGCCAGAGGGATACCCGCGGCGGCGAATCCGGCGCCCGGCGCGACGCCGCTTCGCAGCCTCAGGTTTGAGCTGGGATTGCAGACCACCGGGACACCGGCGGCGGCGAGCAGCTCGATCTCGTCCGGCGCTGCCCAGACCATGTGGGCGAGCGACAAACGCGGATGCAGGAGGTCGAGCGTGTGCAGGTGACGGATCAGAGAGCGCCCGCGGGAGCGCGCGCTTTCCAGACCCTCGTAGAAGGACTCCAGCGCGTGCGTCTGCACGCGGGTGTCGAGCGCCTCGGCAGCCGCCAGGATGGCGCGCAGCGTCTCGTCGGGGGTCCAGTGCGGCGCGACTGGCCCGAACCAGACGCTGACGGCCGGATCACAGCGGTAGGCCTCTGCCAAGCGGGAGACGGCGGCGAGGTAGGCATCGGGCGCCAATCTGGCTTCCCCGTCCTGCAGCCTGGACAGCCGGGCGCGAAGCGGAGAGGGCAGGGAATGCAAGAAAGCGCTCTCTTCGCCCTCCGCATGGACCAAGCGGTTCTTCCAGCGCTCGCCCGGAGCGATCGCTGCCCTCAGGCCGACGGCGCCGTAGGCCTCCGCCTTGTCCGCCACCCGGGCCTCCAGCTCAGCCGGGGAACTTCCCGTCGAGCACATGTCGACCACGCTGGTCACGCCGCTCTTCAGAAGCGCGATGGCGTCCATCTTCGTTGATATGGAGGTGGGTATGGGGGCCGCACCAAGCGTCGCGAAGAGCCAGAACTCGAGGATGTCATCGGCGATGCCCTGGTCGCGATAGGGCACGCCGACACAGTGGTGGTGGGCGTTGATCAGGCCGGGAATCACCGCGAAGGCGTCGCCGCCGATCACCTCGCATCCGGCGTAGCGCTGGAGCGCTGCATCGGTTGGCAGAACTTCGGCGATCCGCGGTCCGCGGATAATGACGCTGTGGTTCTGGAGCCACTTGTCCGCAGCAGCGATGACCCAGCGGGCTGAGACGATGCGTGGCTTCATGGGTTTACCGTTCTTCGACGTGGAAATGGAGCTCTTGCGGCCGGCAGCCTTCGCCGTTGATCGGCACGAGGTCCTGGGGGCAGGCCGACATGACGGCCAGGCACGGCATCTCGGCGCGAAAGACGACTTGGTCGCCAGGTTTAGCGATGGGCGGCAGCCAGGTCACCGAGCCGTCGGCCGCCACCGGTGTGTTCATCCAAATGTTGAAGGGCGCGGGGATGGCCGGTGCCTCTCGCCGGATCGCGATCAGCGCCATGCGGAGGTTGTCCGTACAGTTGTCATGATACTCGGTGCAGCCGAGTTGCCGATAGCGGTGGTGGTCGCAAGAGGCGATGACCGTGTCATGCACGCCGGGGGAGCTGTCGGCCTCGAAGGCCAACATGGCCCGGCGCCGGTTGCTCACCAGGGGGTCGCCGGGCTTGGGGTAGATCGAGTCGAGCTGGGTGTGCAGATGCTCCATCGAGAGGTGCTCGTCGAGATCCAGGGCGTTGAAGGCCCAGAAATCGCAGACTTGCGTGCCGTGGGTGTTGGTGATGACAAGCTTCTGCTCAGCCGCAAGCGCGACCGCCACGCCGCAGCGGGCTGGCACTCGGTAAGTCTGACGGATCGCCGGTGTGCCGTCCGGCGAGATAGCACTGTCCAGACTCGCGTTGCGTCCGTCCGGGGTCGCCGGATCGAAGGCCTTGTCCATTGCCAATCTCCCAGTTTCTGAGTTCGATCAGGCCGCAGATTTGGACTGTTGAAAAGCCGGGCTTTTTTCAGCCGACGGATGAGGAAAGTACGAGCTGTTCAGGCTCCGAAGAACTGAGTGCCGATCTTGCTGTCCCGGAAATGGTCGGCCTCTTCGAGAAGCCAGTCTTGGAACGCGGCAACCTTGGCGGTGCGGGCATGGCTCATTGGGCAGACGAGGTAGTAGCTCTTGTTCTTGAGGGTTGTCCGGTAAGGCGCGACGAGCTGGCCGCCTTCGAGCGTGCGCGCCGCTGCGATCAGGCTAACCAGC
>JAKSDN010001484.1 GCA_022360075.1 Kiloniellales bacterium
GGCTGGATCGGCAAGAGCCTGGGCTTTGCCTCGGAGCTGCGCGCCCTGGGCGCCCATCCCGACTTCGAGGCCAAGCTGGACCGCGGCGCGCTGACGCTTTACCTGCGCTACGCCTACGTGCCGACGCCCTATTCAATCTACGAGGGCATCGGTAAGCTGCCGCCCGGCTGCACGCTGACCATCCCATTCGTCGCGGGCGCGCGTGCGGCGCGGCGCGCGCTCGAGCCGGAGCCCTATTGGTCGGCTACGGAGAGCGCCGAGCGCGGCCTGGGCGATCCCCTGACCGGCTCGACCGAAGAGGTGCTGGACGCGCTCGATGCCCTGCTGCGCGATGCCGTGCGCCTCTGCCTCGTGTCCGACGTGCCGCTGGGCGCCTTTCTGTCCGGCGGGATCGATTCCTCGAGCGTCGTCGCCCTCATGCAGGCGCAGAGCAACCGGCCGGTGCGCACCTTCTCGATCGGCTTCCACGAGGAGGCCTTCGACGAGGCCCGGCATGCCAAGGCGGTCGCGCGGCATCTGGGCACCGAGCACAACGAGCTCTACCTCTCCATGGCCGAAGCGCGAGAGGCGATTCCGGCGCTGCCTCGTGTCTACGACGAGCCCTTCGCGGACGCCTCGCAGCTCCCGACTTTCCTCGTCTCGCGGATGGCCCGCGAACAGGTGACCGTCAGCCTGTCCGGCGACGGCGGCGACGAACTCTTCGGCGGCTACAACCGCTACATCTGGGGCGGCGATATCGAGCGCGCGATGAGCCGCGTTCCGCTGCCCTTGCGCCGCTTGTTCAGCGGTCTTGCCCGACGCGTCCCGCTGGGCTGCTGGGACCTGCTGCTGAAGGGTGCGCGCCCGATCCTGCCGGCCAAGCTGCGCTACGCCCAGGTCGGCCATCAGGTCCACAAGCTGGCCAACGTCTTCGACGCCGCAGAGCCCGAGGCGATGTACCAGCGCCTCGTCTCGCTCTGGCAGCAGCCGGCGGAGGCCGTGCAAGGCGGCCAAGAGCCCATCACGCAGCTCGGCGACCCCGCGGCCTGGCCCCAACTCGAAGGTTTCGTCGAACGCATGTGCCTGCTCGACAGCCTCAACTACCTGCCCGACGACATCCTCGTGAAGCTCGACCGGGCGAGCATGGCCGTTGGGCTCGAAGGCCGTGTGCCCTTCCTCGACCACCGCGTCGTGGAGCTGTCCTGGCGGGTGCCGACGGCGATGAAGCTGCGCGGCGGCCAGGGCAAGTGGCTGCTGCGCCAACTCCTGGCCCGCTATCTTCCGCCGGACATCATCGAACGCCCCAAGATGGGCTTCGCCGTGCCGATCGGCGCCTGGCTGCGCGGCGAGCTGCGCGACTGGGCGGAGGCCCTGCTGGACGAGCGCCGCCTGGCGGAGGCCGGCATCCTCGAGCCGGCGCCGGTACGGCGCCTCTGGCAGCAGCATCTCGACGGCCGCCACAATTGGCAGCACCAGCTCTGGGCCGTGCTGATGTTCGAAGCCTGGCGCGACGCGCAGGATGGCCTGCGCTAACTGTCGGACAGAGCGGCTCGGGCCGGATTCCTCTCCCCGCCGCGTTATAGACTCCGACAATCTCCGCCTGGGCAGCCGACGGCGCCATCTTTTTGCCAATGCCCGGGCCCAACTAGGAACAAACAGAGTACGAAAAAGGCGGCAAGACGATGAAGTTGAGCAAGACATCGTTCTAAGACATGCTAGCCGTCTGGGGATCGACATCGGCCAGGTCGCATGACTCGCGGCCCATCATGGTACGATGGTCGCAAGGCGGTAGCAGAGAAGGGCGACGGGACCCGCCAGTCGCGCTATTGACGGGAGTGGCGGGGTTGGCTTCTGTTCGGGCCGCAATCCGGCCCGGCTCGACTCACGGCGGTGCCTTTCCGGCGGGCTGGCACGAGGCTACCACGGTTCGACTCGCGATGAAGACCGACATGGAGACCGACAGCTTGCGACCGGGCCGCGGCAGCGCCCGCCGACGGCTTCTGGTCGTGGTTCCCAAGCTCCATGTCGGCGGCACCGAGCGCCACCTCCTTCAAGTGCTGCCCCGCCTGCAGCGAGGCCAGTTCGAGGTATCGGTCTTCACGACACAGGGCCCAGGTCCTCTGGACGACGAGCTGCGCGCCGGTGGCGTCACCGTGATACCCGGTCCATCGGTGCCCTTCAGCCGCCTGCGCGCGCTCAGCGCCGGCTTCCGGCTGCCGGCCGTGATGTCGAAGCTGCGACCCGACCTGGTCCACTTCTTTCTCCCCGAGGCCTATATCATCGGCGGGCTCGCGAGCCTGGCCTTTCCCCGCACCAAGCGCGTGATGAGCCGGCGCTCGCTGAACGTCTACCAGCGCTCGCGGCCCCTGGTGCGCAGCCTGGAGACCCGCCTTCACCGCAGCATGGACGCCCTCATCGGCAACAGCGGCGCCGCGGTCCAGGAGCTGATCGCCGAAGGCGCGCCGCCGGAGCGGATCGGCGTGATCCTCAACGGCATCGACGTCGACCGCTATCGGGCCGAAGGAAAGGCCGCCGCGCGCCAAAGCCTGGGCCTGTCCGAGGGGAGCCTCGTTCTTTCGATCATCGCGACGCTCCTGCCCTACAAGGGCCACGCCGACCTGATCGCAGCGCTCGCCGCCATCCGCGACCGTCTCCCGGCCGACTGGACCCTCCTGATCGCCGGCCGCGACGAGGGCCTGGGCGAGAGCCTGCGTGCCCGCGCCGAGTCCCTCGGCCTGGCCAACCATATCCGCTGGCTGGGCGAGGTCGGCGACCCCGACAGGCTGATGCGAGCCAGCGATATCGGCCTGCTCTGCTCGCACGAAGAAAGCCTGCCGAACGCCGTTCTTGAGGGCATGGCGGCGGGCCTGCCCATGGTGGTCACACGTGTCGGCGGCTGCCCGGAGCTGGTCGACGAAGAGGTGACCGGTCTTCTCGTCCCAGCCCGCAAGCCGGAGGCCATCGGCCAGGCGATTTCGGCACTCGCCGACGACCCGGCGCGACGCTCGGCTATGGGTGAGGCCGCGCGGCAGGCCGCCGCCACACGCTTCAGCCTCGCGGCCTGCGTGGCGAACTACGAGAGCCTCTACACCGCGGTCCTGGCCGAGCAGTCCTTCCCGGTCAGCGAGATCCTCTCGGAACAGGCTCAAGGCGCGACAACCATCCGGGCCGACATCGGATGATCGTGCGCGCCTTGGTCCGCGGCACCCTCGCGCTCTACCGGGCCGCGAGCCGGGCGGCGACCCCATTGGCCAGAGCCTATCTGCACCGCCGACGCCGCAAGGGCCGCGAGGACGCCGCGCGGGTGGGCGAGCGGCTGGGCCAGACCGGACTCGCTCGCCCGGAGCGCCCGGTGGTTTGGCTGCACGCGGCCTCGGTGGGCGAAGCGCTCTCCGTGCTGCCCCTGGTCGAGCGCATCCGCGGCCGCTGGCCGGATTTGCAGTTGCTCATGACTACGGGCACGGTCACTTCGGCGAGGCTGATGGCCGAGCGCCTGCCGGAGGGCGTGCTGCACCAGTTCGCGCCGCTCGATCTGGCCCCGGCCGTCGAGCGCTTCCTCGATCACTGGCGACCAAGACTCGGCCTGCTCATCGAGTCCGAGTTCTGGCCCAACCTGATGCTCGGCGCGCGCACGCAAGGCTGCGACCTCGCGCTGATCAACGGCCGCATGTCACCGGCTTCCTATGCGTCCTGGCGAAGAATCAGGCCGGCGATCAGCTATCTGCTCGAGCAATTCTCGATGATCCTGGCGCAGTCGCCGCAGGATCAGCAGCGCTTCTCGGACCTTTCGGCCCGCGACGCGCAGTTCGTCGGGAACCTGAAATTCGCCGGTCCGGCGCTGCGTGCCGACAAGAAAGAGCTCGCAACGCTCGAGCGGGCCTTGGAGGGCCGGCCGCTCTGGCTCGCCGCCTCGACCCATGCCGGGGAGGAGAGCATCGTCGGGCAGGCGCACCGGGCGCTCGCGGCCGACTTCCCCGGTCTGGTGACGCTGCTCGTGCCGCGGCATCCGGAGCGCGGCCCCGAAATCGCCGCCCTGCTGCGCGCGGATGGTCTCAAGGTCAGCCAACGCAGCCTCGGCGAGGCGCCGGCGCCCGGCACGCAGATCTATCTCGCCGATACGATCGGCGAGCTCGGCCTCTGGTACCGCATGGCCGAGGTCGTGTTCATGGGCAAGTCGCTGGTGCCCAAGGGTGGCCAGAACCCGCTCGAGGCCGCCAAGCTCGGCTGCGCCATTCTCGCCGGACCGCACTGCGACAACTTCAAGCAGGTGACCCGGGAAATGCTCGCCGCGGGCGCGCTGGGTCAGGTCGCCGACGGCGCGGCACTCACCTCGGCCGTCGGCCGGCTCCTGGCCGATCCAGAGATCCGCGAGTCCATGGCGGCCGCCGGCTTGAGTTACGGCATGGCGCAGAGCGGGGTCCTCGATCGCTTCGTCGAGGCGCTGACGCCCTACCTGGACCGGGCCGCCGGCGGCGCGCCGACCGCCCCGGCGACCCGCACCTTCACCGCCGGCTTGGTCGCGGGCGGGCAGCGCGAGAACCGGGCTAGAACCTGACGATCATCACCTCGACGCGGCGGTCGGATTCCGCGGCGTCGTTGCCGAACAGCGTGTCGCCGAAGGCTTCGCCGCGAGCCGAGATGTCGAACTGCTGGCGCGGCAAGCCTTGCTTTTCGAGGTAGGCCGCGACGGCATTGGCGCGCTTGAGTGCCAGCTTTTCGTTGTAAGCGTCATCGCCCTGCTTGTCGGCCTGGCCGATGATGCAGACCTTCATGTTCGGGTTGCCGCGGTGGCGCTCGACCAGCTTCGTGAGCTCGGCCTGGAACTGCCCCTTTATCGCAGTGCTGTCGGTGTCGAAATGCACGACCGTCGGCGGCCCCGCCTGGCCGCCGGCCCGGTTGCAGTCGGCCCAGGCCGTGCCGGTGCCGGTCAAAACCAACGCCAGGGCGATCAAGCCGCCACGAAACCCCCGACAACACCTTCTTTCCATGTCTCGATCTCCTCCTCCTGGATGACCCCGTCCGGAGTATGATCCGACGGGACCGGCCGAGGAAAGAGGTCATCGGCCCCGCCACTCAAGGGATTGTGATTAGCCTTGCGAGGAGGGCCAGCCGATTCTCGTCCCATGGTTTCTTTTCTCACTGGCTTCCCCGGGCAGGCGGCGCGCCTCGGCGCGGTCGCCCTGCTTGTTGCGTTCGGCGCCGGCGAGGCGCTGGGCAATCCGAACGTCTGGCGGTCCGAATGGCCGAACACGGACTTCGCCAAGCATTCCATCAACCTCGGCGAGATCCTGAGCGGCGGGCCGCCCAAGGACGGCATCCCCTCGATCGACGCGCCCGAGTTCGTCAAGGTCTCGACCGCGGAGGATCTGGCGCCGCGCGAGCCGGTGATCGGGCTGACCGTCAACGGCGAGTCGCGGGCCTATCCCCTGCGCATCCTGACCTGGCACGAGATCGTCAACGACGAGATCGGCGGCGTGCCGGTCGCCGTCACCTATTGCCCGCTCTGCAATGCCGCGATCGTCTTCGACCGCAGGGTCGAGGGCCAGGTGCTGGAGTTCGGCACGACCGGCAAGCTGCGCCGCTCGGACCTGGTGATGTACGACCGCACTACCGAGAGCTGGTGGCAGCAGTTCCTCGGCGAAGCCATCGTCGGCGAGCTGACCGGAACGAAGCTCGACATGCTGCCCGCGCGCCTCGAGGCCTGGGAGCGTTTCGCGGCGCGCCATCCCGACGGACTGGTGCTGGTGCCGAACAACCCGAACATGCGCCGCTACGGCGCCAATCCCTATGTCGGCTACGACAGCGCGGCGCGGCCCTTCCTTTACATCGGCGACTATCCCGAGGGAATCGAGCCCATGGCCTATGTCGTCGCGGTCGGCGAGCAAGCCTGGTCGCTCGATCTGCTGCGCGAACGCGGCCAGGTCGAGAGCGGCGACCTGGTCCTCACCTGGGAAGCGGGCAAGAGCTCGGCTCTCGACTCACGGGCGATCGCGGAAGGGCGGGACATCGGCAACGTCGTGGTCCAAAAGAAGGGTGAAGATGTCGTCTACGATTTGACCTTCGCCTTCGTCTTCCACGCCTTCCGGCCGGACGGCACGATCCACAAGTAGCGACCGTTCCCTCCACAGCCGCCGTCGAGCCCCCTTGACGGCGGCTTTCGTGTTTCCATATATTCAACCGATGAGTTGAATATATGGATTTGGCCGTGCCCGCGATCTCGGAAACAGCACTCGACCGCACGCTCGCCGCCATCGCCGACCCGACGCGCCGGGCGATCCTGGCGCGCCTGGCTGAGGGCGAGACCCGGGTGACCGAGCTGGCGGCGCCCTTCGCGATGTCGCTGAACGCGGTCTCCAAGCACGTGCGGGTCCTTGAGCAGGCCGGGCTGGTGCACCGGC
This sequence comes from Kiloniellales bacterium, assembly GCA_022360075.1. Next base: position 6,378 of record JAKSDN010001484.1, read on the forward strand.
GCGTCGAGGGGCGGGTGCACAACCTTTCCCTGGACAGCCGCCCCTTGGCCGAGGCCAGCGCCTGGATCGACGGCTATCGCCGCTTCTGGGAGGCGCGGCTCGATTCCCTCGAGCGCTTCCTGCGCGACAACAACGAAGATGGGGAGCCCTAGTGATGAGCGAGACCGCAGAGACTCTCACCC
>JAKSDN010000767.1 GCA_022360075.1 Kiloniellales bacterium
GGCGGTCGGCGATCGTGCCGTCGTCGACCACGGTGACTCCGGGCGCGGCCACGCGCTCGCCCATCAGGCCGGCGAAGGCCGAGGTCTTCTTGCGGTTGAAGTCGCCCTCCAGGCCGTGGCCGATCGCCTCGTGCAGCAGGATGCCGGGCCAGCCCGGGCCCAGGACGACCTTCATCTCGCCGGCCGGCGCATCCAGGGACTCGAGGTTGACCAGGGCCTGGCGCAGCGCCTCGTCGGCGAGGCCCTGCCAGTAGCCGGGCTCCACCAGGCCGGCGTAGCTGACCCGGCCGCCGCCGCCGTAGCTGCCGCTTTCCATGCGTTCGCCCTCGCCGACCACCACGGCGACGTTGAGCCGGACCAGCGGCCGGATATCGGCCATGCGCTCGCCGCCGGCGCGCAGGATCTGCACCGCCTGCCACTCGCCCGAGATCGAGGCCGAAACCTGCTTCACCCGCGGGTCCTTGGCCCGGGCATAGGCGTCGATCTCGGCCAGAAGCTTGACCTTGTCCTCGAAGGGGAGCAGGCCGAGCGGATTGTCCTCGCTATAGAAGAGCTGGTTCGTGCCCTGGGGTGCGGCGGCCATCTGTCCGCTGCGGCCTTCCTGCACCGCCTTGACGGTGGCGGCCGCGCGCTTGATCGCGGCTTCGGAAAGCTCGCTGGCGTGGGCATAGCCCGCCGCCTCGCCGGCGACCGCGCGCAGGCCGAAACCCTGCGTGGTATCGAAGCTCGCGCTCTTCAGGCGGCCGTCGTCGAAGGAAAGGCCTTCGGATTGGCGGTACTCGAGGAACAGCTCGCCGTCGTCGGCCTTGGCGAGCGCGTCGTCGACGACGCGCTCGAGCCTTGGCCGGTCGAGCCCTGCGCGGGTGAAGAACAGCTCGTCGGTGGTCGACAGGTGGCTCATTTGACGTCCTCGGCAATGGCGGTTCGCGGCTTGGTCACTAATATGGCGTCGAGCGGGGGCGAAATCACCTCCCGCGGAGCATCTGAGATCGAGCGGCGGTGAGGGGGACCATGACCGAGGCCTTGCGCGACTATCCGCTACGTCGGGAGCTGACCGACGAGGTCCACGCCCGTCCCTTCGCCCGCCTGACGGCGCCCGAGCGGGCCAGCCACCTGGCGCTGCTGTCGGGAGAGGCCGGCGCCGATGCGGACCGAGCCCATCTGGCGCGCCTTTGCCAAGCCTTCGATCTGGCGCCGCCAACGGCCGACGCCACGCACTTCATGGGCGACTTCGGGCCCTTCAGGCTGAAGTGGGAGCGCCACAGCGAGTTCTCGACCTACACCTTCTACCGCACGGGCAACTCGGCCGCCCGGCCGTTCGCCGAGCCAGCCCTCGAGGCGGTGCCGGAGGATTGGCTCGGCGCCTTGCCGGGCGAGCTGCTGGTCGGCGTGCATGCCGAGATGGAGCCCGCCGAGCGGCCGGCCCGCGATGCGCAGGGCCTCGCGCAGATCTTCGAGAGCGAGAACTTCACCGGCAGCCAGGTGGTCGGCGGCGCGGCGTCGGCCTGGATGGACTTCGCCATCAACAGCGACGGCTTCGGCCGGATCCTGGTCAGCGACCATCGCCTGCGGCCGCACCAGGCCGGCCGTCTGATGCAGCGGCTGTTCGAGATCGAGACCTATCGCATGATGGCGCTGCTGGCCTTTCCCCTGGCCAAGCGGCGGGCGCCGGAACTGGGCGCCGCGGCCGGCCGGCTGGTCGCGATCACCGAGAGCATGGCCATGACCGAGGCGATCGATGACGAGCGCCGGCTGCTCGAAGACTTGACCGCCCTGTCCGAGGAGATCGAGCGCCTGGCCGGTGCCACGGGCTACCGTTTCTCGGCGGCGCGGGCCTATTACGCGATCGTCCGCGACCGCATCGAAGAGCTGCGCGAGGCACGGATCGAGGGCTACCAGACAGTCCGGGAGTTCATGGACCGCCGTCTGGCCCCGGCGATGCGGACCTGCGAGGCGATGAGCGACCGGCTCGACCGGCTCTCGCGCCGCCTGACCCGGGCGGGGCAACTGCTGCGCACCCGCGTCGACATCCATTTGGAGGAGCAGAACCGCGACCTGCTGCGTTCCATGGACCGCCGCGCCCAGCTTCAGCTCCGCCTGCAAGAGACGGTCGAAGGCCTGTCCGTGGCGGCGATCACCTACTACTTGGTCGGGCTGATCAACTACGCGGCCAAGGCGTTCAAGGCCGGCGGCGTCGGCCTCAATGTCGATCTGGTCACGGGCCTGGCGATTCCGGTCGTCGCCGGGCTGGTCTGGCTCGGCGTTCGACGCATACGCAAGATGATTGCCCGTCGCGCGGGCGCCGAGGAGGGCTAGCGCGTTTCCCTCTCGTGCTTGAATCGACGCCAACCCGACGCGCCGGTGCGCTCTGGCTCGTCGATCGGCAGCGAATTCGTGAGATGGGGCGCGGCCAGATCCTGGCCGCGGCCAATCTCGATCCGCCCTAGGCGTTGTGGCGCCGCCAGGAGTGGGCTAGCGCCGCGGCTTCCGTCCGGTTGGCGACGTTGAGCGCCTTGAGCACGAAGGACACGTGCAGCTTCACGGTATTCGGCGAAATCCCAAGGTCTTGAGCGATCTCGAGGTTGGATTTGCCCTCGACGATCAGATCCAGCACCTCGCGCTCGCGTGGCGACAGATTCGACAGCGGATCGGAAGCCTTGAGACGTTGGGGCGAGCGGCCGGCGAGCGAGCCATGGTCGGATTGCCGCGGCGAGGTCAAGCGGTGCGGAAACCAAATCTGGCCCTGCAGGATGCGCCGAAAGACATCGAGCATCTCCTCCCCGGTCATCCGCTTGGGCACGTAACCGGCGGCGCCGAGCTCGATGATGTTCAAAATGTCCTTGCGATCCTCGATCGTCGAGAGAACGACGACCGGCGTTCCCTCCGCTTGATCCACGAGGTCCCTCAGCCCGTTGAAGGGATCGCGATCGGACATCATCAGGTCGACAATGACCAAGTCGAATTCTGGGTTTTCTTCCAAGACGGCCTCGGTGGCTTCGAACGAACCCGTTTCGACGACCGACACATTTTCTTCGAGATCGACGAGCCATGGCTGCAACCCGTTGCGATAGATCGAATGTTCGTCTGCATGCAGTATTCTCATCGTTTCTGCTCTCTCAACTCGCGCCAGTTTAGTGTTCTCGCACGGGCCTTTGGCTCGGAATCCGTGCTCTTTTGCAGCCCACGACCATCATTGCATTCTGCTTGACCCCAAACAAATCTCATAGCAAAAAAGCAGTACAACTCATGATCGTGCGATATGATATTTATGCTATTAGTCATATGTCTATTGTTGAGGTTAAATCCATCTTTTTCGGAGTATTTGACGAGAAGCAGACTATGAATTTTGGCATATGTCCATGGTGTGATCGATGAGCTTGTCGATTGAACTTCTTCTTGTGTTTTGCCACTTCCCAAGTCTTCTGTTTAGCCGGGAGGAAAGATTCTCGACCTCGCTCAGTGCGAGTACACAAATCGATTATGGAATACATCGAATGTTCAGTTCCGAGGTCTCGTAGCCAATTTCGATGTGAATTACAACTGTTATATTTCTTTACCAAATCGTATAGCCCATAGAATCGAGATGGAATAGATCGCGCCTTAGGCGAAGTGACTGGTTCTTGTCCCGCCAACGATCGAATTCCTCTTCGCCCCCTGCCTCCAAGTGTCGCGAATTTGACGCACGAAAGCGCTCAAGTTCAGGTGCGTTTTGGCTGGCGCTATCCACCGCAGGAAGCCAGAGCCTCTAGGAAACCCGACGAACTGTTAACAACTCGGATAGCGCTGGCAAGAAACGTAGCCTCGCGGCCCCGTCTCGAAGCCAATCGAGCGGGCGCCGGATCGCGCGAATCACTCGCGACCATTCGCGGGCCGTCGAGGCGCTCGACGACTGTGCTAAGCGTGTCAATCAGCAGCGGAAATCGCCGTCGGCCGGACTTGAGGGTCGCGGTCACATAAGATAGTTTCCCGCCGGGTCCGCACTTGGTAGAAACCGCAGCAATCGGCGGGCTGGCCGCTTCGACCCGACGCCAGCGCGCCAGGTCTCAGTGCAGCAAGGATTTGCAGAGCAAGATGGCAATGGTCAGGCTTTGTCTCGCCCTCCTGGGTGCTATCGCCGCCACGAGCGGCCTCTCATCGACGGTTCTCGCCGGGCAGCCGCAGAACTGGCACACGGGCTTTCAGCCCGCCGCCTCGCCGACGATGGAGCGGATCGAAGATCTCAACGTCCTTTTGCTCGTGATCATCGTCGCGGTCGTGGTCTTCGTGATGGGGCTGCTGCTCTACGTCATCTGGCGTTTTGCCGAGAAGCGCAACCCGACCCCATCGCGCACGACCCATAACACCTTGCTGGAGGTGCTCTGGACGACGATTCCGGTGATCATCCTGGTCGTCATCGCCGTGCCCTCGTTCAAGCTGCTGTACTTCGCCGACTCCATTCCGCCGGAAGACGCCGAGTTGACCATCAAGGCGATCGGCCGGCAGTGGTACTGGAGCTACGAGTATCCGGACCACGGCAACTTCACCTTCGATGCGAACATGGTGCCCGACGAGGACCTGGAGCCGGGCCAGCCTCGGTTGCTCGCCACCGACAACCCGATCGTACTGCCAGTCGAAACCAATATCAGAATCCTGGTTACGGCGAGCGATGTGCTGCACAACTTCGCCATGCCTTCGATGGGCCTGAAGCTCGACGCGGTGCCGGGGCGGATCAACGAGACCTGGGTGCGCATCACGCGAGAGGGCACCTTCTACGGCCAGTGCTCGGAGCTCTGCGGCACCGGGCACTCCTACATGCCGATCGAGATCAAGGCGGTCTCCAAGGAAGAGTTCGATCGCTGGGTCGTGCAGGCGCAAGAGGAGTTCGCCCGTGTCGACGAGCCGGTCGAGCCGGCGCCCGCAGGCCCGAGGGCCCAAGAGCTGCAATTGGCCGCCAAGACCAAGGCCGAATAATCAAGTCGAGTGGATCAAACGAGACGATCTTAAAGAGAGGTTTGCGCAAGATGGCCTACGGCAGCAGTGACGCGCACGCGCACGATCATCACGATCACAAGCCGGGTTTCTTCGTTCGTTGGTTCTGCTCGACCAACCACAAGGACATCGGCACGCTCTATCTGCTCTTCGCCGTCATCGCCGGGATCATCGGCGGGCTCTTCTCCCTGATCATGCGCATGGAGCTGCAGGACCCGGGCGTTCAGTACCTCCTGACCGACGGCGAGCCCGATGGCCAGCTTTGGAACGTGATCATCACCGCGCACGGCCTGATCATGGTCTTCTTCGTGGTCATGCCCGCGCTGATCGGCGGCTTCGGGAACTGGATCGTGCCGCTCATGATCGGCGCGCCGGACATGGCCTTCCCGCGCATGAACAACATCTCCTTCTGGCTGATCGTGCCCGCCTTCCTGTTGCTCTGCGGCTCCGCGTTCGTGGGCATCGGCGCCGGGACCGGCTGGACGGTCTATCCGCCGCTCTCGGGCTCCATAGGCCACTCGGGGCCATCGGTCGACATGGCGATCTTCGCGCTGCACTTGGCCGGCGCGTCGTCGATCCTGGGCGCGATCAACTTCATCACCACCATCTTCAACATGCGCGCGCCGGGCATGACGCTGCACAAGATGCCGCTGTTCGCCTGGTCGGTGCTGGTCACGGGCTTTTTGCTGCTGCTGGCGCTGCCGGTGCTGGCCGGTGCCATCACCATGCTGCTGACCGACCGCAACTTCGGCACCACCTTCTTCGACCCGGCCGGCGGCGGCGATCCGATCCTGTTCCAGCATCTGTTCTGGTTCTTCGGCCATCCGGAGGTGTACATCCTGATCCTGCCCGGCTTCGGCATGATCAGCCACATCATCTCCACCTTCTCCAAGAAGCCGATCTTCGGCTATCTGGGCATGGCCTACGCCATGGTCGCCATCGGCTTCGTCGGCTTCATCGTGTGGGCCCACCACATGTACACCGTGGGCCTGGACGTGGACACCAAGGCTTACTTCGTGTTCGCCACCATGGTCATCGCGGTGCCCACGGGCATCAAGGTGTTCAGTTGGATCGCCACCATGTGGGGCGGGTCGGTGACGTTCAACACGCCGATGCTGTTCGCCATCGCCTTCATCGCCCTGTTCACGCTGGGCGGGGTGACCGGCGTGGTGCTGGCCAACGCCGGCGTGGACCAGGCGCTGCACGACACCTATTACGTGGTCGCCCACTTCCACTATGTGCTGTCGATGGGGGCGGTGTTCGCCATCTTCGCCGGCTTCTACTACTGGATCGGCAAGATGAGCGGCCGGCAGTATCCGGAATGGGCCGGCCAGCTGCACTTCTGGGTGACGTTCGTCGGCGTCAACGTGATCTTCTTCCCGCAGCACTTCCTGGGGCTGGCCGGCATGCCGCGGCGCTATGTGGACTATCCGGACGCCTACGCCTACTGGAACCAGATCTCGTCCTACGGCTACTACATCACCGCCGTGGGCACGGTGATCTTCCTGGTCACGGCGGTGTACACCTTGGTGGCCGGTCGGCGGTGCGCGGACAATCCGTGGGGCGTGGGCGCGACGACGCTGGAATGGACCCTGCCGTCGCCGCCGCCGTTCCATCAGTTCAACACCCTGCCGCAGATCAAGTAGCGGCCGGGTGCCAAGGAGCGGGCGTTTTTTGACATGACCGAGGTCGCCTCCGCGCGGGTTGGGGACGGTGTGGGCTATCAGCCCGCGGTCGCCGATGCGCGCGACTATTTCGCGCTGATGAAGCCGCGGGTGATGTCGCTGGTGGTGTTCACCGCCTTCGTCGGGCTGCTGGCCGCCCCCGGTGCCATCCACCCGGTGCTGGCGTTCGCCGCGTTGCTGTTCGTGGCCGTGGGGGCCGGGGCGGCGGGTGCTTTGAACATGTGGTACGACGCCGACATCGACGCGGCGATGGCCCGCACGCAGGCCCGGCCGGTGCCCGCCGGGCGGCTGACCCGCGCGGACGCGCTGGGCTTCGGGCTGGCGCTGGCGGTGGCCGCCGTGGTGGCGATGGGCCTGTGGATCAACCCGGTGGCGGCGGTGCTGCTGGCCGTCACCATCGCCTTTTACGTGGTCGTCTACACCATGTGGCTGAAGCGGCGCACGCCGCAGAACATCGTCATCGGCGGGGCGGCCGGGGCGTTCCCGCCGCTGATCGGCTGGGCCGCGGTGACCGGCTCGGTCGGCGTCGAGCCGCTGGTGCTGTTCGCCATCATCTTCTTCTGGACGCCGCCCCATTTCTGGGCGCTGTCGCTGTTCTGCGCCCAGGACTACGCGCGGGTCGGCGTGCCCATGCTGCCGGTGGTCGCCGGCCGGCAGGCGACGCGCCGGCAGATCCTGCTGTACAGCCTGGTGCTGGCGCCGCTGGGCCTGCTGCCGTACCTGATGGGCTTCGCCGGACCGGTCTACGGCATCGTCGCCGCCGTGCTGGGCGCGCTGTTCGTGCTCGGCGCCTGGCGCGTGTGGGCCGAGCTCAGCGAGAAGCCGGCGCGCCGGCTGTTCAGCTTCTCGATCCTGTATCTGTTCGCGCTGTTCGCGACCCTGGGCGCTGAAAGCCTGATGGCGGGCGCGCCATGATGGCCGAGCGGTCCGAGCAGCACAGGCGCATGAAGGGTCGCAATCTGATCCTGGCCGGCCTGCTGCTGGCTTTCGTCGTTCTGGTGTTCGTCGTATCGTTGGTCAAGTTTCAGGGAGCCTGGTAGATGCACGCTGTCGGTCGTCACAGCAATCAGAAAACCGCCCTGCTGCTGGGTGGGGTGGTCGTCGCCATGGTCGGCATGGCTTATGCGGCGGTGCCGTTGTACGAGTTGTTCTGCCGGGTGACCGGCTTCGGTGGCACCACCCAGGTGGCCAACATCGAAGGCGTCGAGATCCCGGTGCTCGACCGCGACATGACGGTCCGCTTCGCCGCCAATACCCATCGCGACATGCCCTGGGGCTTCAACCCGGTGGAGAGCACCCAGTCGCTGAAGGTGGGCGAGCAGGGCCTGGCCTTCTACGAGGCCTACAATCCGACCGGCGAGCCGGTGACCGGCACGGCCACCTTCAACGTCACGCCGCACAAGGCGGGCGAGTATTTCGTCAAGATCGAGTGCTTCTGCTTCATCGAGCAGACCCTGCGGCCGGGCCAGCGGATGGACATGCCGGTGACCTATTTCATCGACCCGGCCATCGCCGACGACCCGAATCTGGAGGAGGTGACCGAGGTCACCTTGTCCTACACCTTCTTCCTGACCGAGGATCAGCCGGCCCAGATCGCCGGTAACAGCATCACCCCCAGCATGACCCAGGGCTACGAATAACGCCGACGCGGGCGAGGAAAGGACACCAATGGCGGAAGCGCAGAACCACGACTACCACCTGGTCAACCCCAGTCCGTGGCCCCTCGTCGGCTCCATCGGCGCGGGCGCGATGGCGCTGGGCGCGGTGTTCTGGATGCACGAGGCGGGCGGCTGGGCGCAATGGCTGTTCTTCTTCGGCACCGCCGTGGTGCTGTACACCATGTACGCCTGGTGGGCCGACGTGGTGCGCGAGGCGGAGACCGGCGACCACACCAACGTGGTCCAGATCGGCCTGCGCTACGGCATGATCCTGTTCATCGCCTCGGAGGTGATGTTCTTCGTCGCCTGGTTCTGGGCCTATTTCAACGCCAGCCTGTTTCCCACCGAACAGATGGGCGGCGTCTGGCCGCCGGAGGGCATCGAGACCTTCGACCCCTGGCATCTGCCGTTCATGAACACGCTGATCCTGCTGCTGTCGGGCACC
>JAKSDN010000608.1 GCA_022360075.1 Kiloniellales bacterium
CATCTCCGGCTTCAGGGTATCCGGCCTTAACCATACCTGTCCATAGGGATCACGACCGGCTGAACGGACTCCTCTGCCCACTCCATGGGCCTTGCAAGCCTGGATTATCCCTCCAAATCATTGCTCTAGATGCCGACTGGGGGCGCGAGAGTTTCGGCGCGTGTGCGTCTAGCATCGCGTGGACATTCATCCCGGACTGACATCCGATGCCCTTCCCGCGTATATCTGGCGGTCGAAGTCGGACCATTGCAGCAGAGGGGGCAGGGGCCATGAAAGGCGCCATCGAGCATTGGCGGATCACCAAGCCGAGCGTGCGCTCGGACGGCGGCGTGGTCGCCGCCCAGAACTTCCGCGCGGCGGCCGTCGGGGCCGATGTGCTGCGCGCCGGCGGCAATGCCGTGGACGCGGCCGTGGCGACCGCCATGGCGCTTGCCGTCGTCGAGCCCTGGATGAGCGGCCTGGGCGGCGGCGGCTACATGGTGGTCTATCTCGCAGCCGAGCGCCGGGTCCGGGTCGTGGACTTCGGCATGATCGCGCCGCGCGGCCTCGACCCGGCCGCCTTTCCACTCGCGCCCGGCGGCGCCGACGACGACCTCTTCGGCTGGCCCGCGGTCGAGGGCGAGCGCAACGTTTGGGGCCCGCTGTCGATGGCGGTGCCCGGCTCGGTCGACGGCCTCGGTCTCGCCCACGAGCACTTCGGGACGATGCCTTGGGCGGAGCTACTGGCGCCGGCGGTGGCCTTGGCCCGGCGCGGCCATCCCATCGATTGGTGGAGCACGCTGCGCATCGCGAGCGATGCCGCCACCTTGCGCGAGAACGCGGCCGCCCGCGCGGTCTACCTGCCGGACGGCTTGCCGCCGCCCGTGCCGGAAAGCGGCATGCGCTATCTCGACATGGGCGCGCTGGCCGCGACGCTCGAGCGCCTGGCCTCGGTGGGAAGGCGCGACTTCTACGAGGGCGAGATCGCCTCCGGGCTGGTCGCCGATGCGCGCGACCTGGGCGGTGTCTTGTCGCCGGACGACTTCTCGGCCTATCGGGCCGCGATCGTCGAACCCTTGGTCTTGGAGCGGGGCGGCGCCCATCTGCACGTGCCACCGGGTCTTTCCGCCGGGCCGAGCTTCGCCGACGCCCTCGATCGGTTGCCGGCGATCGGACCCGGCATTCCGGGCCCGCAGAGCTATGCCGGCTACGCCGCCGCCCTGCGCGAGGCCTATCGCAAGCGCTTCGAGACCATGGGCCACGACGGCGATCTGCGCGGCCAGGGCTGCACGACCCATCTTTCCGTGGCCGATGCCGCCGGCAACCTGGTCTCCTGCACGAACACACTGCTGTCGGCCTTCGGCGCGCGCGTCGTGCTGCCCTCGAGCGGCGTGCTGATGAACAACGGCATCATGTGGTTCGATCCGCGGCCGGGCCGTCCCAACGCGATCGCACCGGGCGTGCGCCCGCTCTCCAACATGTGTCCGCTCGTCGCCACGCGCGAGGGCGCGCCCTGGTTCGCCGTCGGCGCCTCGGGCGGGCGGCGCATCCTGCCGGCGGTCTTCCAGATCACCTCGTTCCTGGTCGACGGCGGCCTCGACCTGGACAGTGCGGTGCACCAGCCGCGGATCAACGTGGACGGCGGCGAGACGATCGGCGTCGATCCGCGCCTGCCCGCCGCGGTCGTCGAGGCGATTGCGCAGGTCGGTGAGGTCGAGCTGACGCAGGCCATGATCGCGCCCAACAAGTACGCCAACCCCCAGATCGCCCTGCGCGACGGCGAGGATTGCCTCGGCGCGGTGAGCATCCCCTCGCCGGTCGCGGCCGCGGTGGGGGCGTAGCGAGTCCGACACCGTCCGCGCCAGCGCCCGGCGCATTCGGAACGCTTTCCGGGCGTTTGAGTTCTCGATGAGCCATTGATCCTGCGGCCAACGTGGCTACCTGAGTCTAAAAGCCTGACCGAAAAATGGTTCTTCCTTTGGAACAAGAGCTTGGAGAGAAATCCCTCCTCACTCGTCATTGCCCGACTTGATCCGGCAATCCAGGCATCGCTTGACCCAGGCGCCACACTGGATCACCGGATCAAGTCCGGTGATGACAAATGAAGTAGGGCAAAGCTCTGATCTCACGGGATTCTTTTCGAGTCGGACTCCAAGGGAGCACAGACGGAAAGCCCCGCGGGGCGTCGGAGGCAAGCCATGATGCGATATCTGTTTCCATCCCTTCTGGCACTGGGTCTGCTCTTGCAGACCGGCGTGACGTCGGCCCATCACGGATGGTCCTGGACCACCGGCGGCAATATCGAGCTGACGGGAATCATCACGTCGGTCCGGCTCGGCAATCCGCACGGAATTGTCGAAGTCGATGTCGAGGGCGAGGTCTGGACCCTCGAGGTCGGTCAGCCCTGGCGCAACGAGCGCCCCGGCCTGAAGGACGGCGACCTTGGGGAAGGCGTCGAGATCC
>JAKSDN010000153.1 GCA_022360075.1 Kiloniellales bacterium
CTGACCGCGCAGGTCGCCGGGGCCATCCGCGACATGATCGTTCAAGACGAGCTGCAACCGGGAGAGCGGATCCGCGAGCGCCAGTTGGCCGAGCGGCTACGGGTCTCGCGCACGCCCCTGCGCGAGGCGCTCAAGGTGCTGGCGACGGAAGGACTCGTTGAGCTCTTGCCGAACCGCGGCGCCGTCGTCTCCAACCCGGCGGCCGAGAGCGTGCGCGATCTCCTTCAAGTGCTCGGCGTTCTCGAAGCGCTCGGCGGCGAGCTCGCCGCGGAGCGGGCCAGCGACGAGGAGATCGCCGAAGTCAAGGCGCTGCACTTCGAGATGCTGGCCGCCTACGCCCGCAAGGACCGGCTGCAGTACTTCAAGATGAACCAGCGCATCCACCGCGCGATCATCGAGGCGAGCCGTAACGAGGCCTTGGTCGAGGCGCACGGCCGCATCAACGCCAGGCTCTACCGCGTGCGCTATCGCTCGAACCTGTTGAACCGGAAGTGGCACACCGCGATCGAGGAGCACGAGAGCATCTTAAGGGCGCTCGAGCGCCGGGACGGTCCCGCCTTGGCCGCGGAGCTCCGCGCCCACCTCGGCAGCACCTGGTCCAAGGTGCGTCTCGACATCGGATAAGGTCGCACCACGGGTTAGCCGCCTGTCACTGCCTCTTAGATTTCGCCCCGCGCCCTCATCCTGAGCTTGTCGAAGCATGAGGGGATGGGCTTAGCGTATAGGGGGCGCCGAGGATCAGGACTCTCGTCCCGCGGCATTAGCTATCGCCAAGACCGGACAGTAGCGACTCGAGGGCGCGGGCGCCCTCGGCATCGGGGCCCTTTTCGGACTTGGCCGCCGGCTGCCCGCCCACGTCGCCGTCGAGCGACGCCGAATCCTGACCGGTCCAGTAGCCGAGCTTCGCGAGCAGCTCTTCGCGGTTGATCGGCTTTGAGATGTAGTCGCTCATGCCGGCCTGGATGCAGCGCTCGTGATCGCCCTGCATGGCGTTCGCGGTCATGGCGACGATCGGGACGTTACCCAAAGGCTCATCCAGCAGCCGTATGCGCCTCGTGGCTTCCAGCCCATCCATGACCGGCATCTGGATGTCCATCAGGACCACGTCGTAGGCGCCGGTCCGCAGGGCGGCGATCGCTTCGGCACCGTTGTTGGCGATGGTCACCTCGTAGCCGCGCTTGACGAGAAGCGTGCGGGCCAGGAGCTGGTTCACCTCGTTGTCTTCGACCAGCAGGATCTTTTGGTCGGTGACCAGCGGCTTGGCCTCTGCCGTATCGGCGTCGGGCTGCGGTGCGGCGATCTCGAAGATCGATGCGAGGGCGCGAAGGATGCTGCCGCGATGGACAGGTTTGGGCACGACGGCATCGAAGCCGGCCGTCACGGTCTCAGATTTGCCGCCACCCAAACTGGAGGAAGTCGAGAGCACGAGCTTGGCCGGCGCGCAGGCCGTGTCCGCCGTGATCAGGTCCCTAACGTCCGCGCCGTCCAGCCGCGGCATCATGTGATCGAGAATCGCCACTTCGTAGCATCGCCCCTGCCGCTTGGCATCGCGGACGAAATGGAGGGCGCTTTCGGCATCCCAGGCCGAATCGACCTTCATGCCGAGCGCGCTCAACTGGCTGACGAAGACCTGCCGGTTGATCTCGTTGTCATCGACGACGAGGATCCTGCGGCCCCGCACCGCCGCCATGACCTGCTCCACGAAATGTCCGGCCGAAGTAGCGGCCGGGTCCGCGCCCTTCGACAGAGGAAAGGGGATGTCGAACCAGAAAACGCTGCCCTCGCCTTCCTTGCTTTGGATTCCGATCTCCCCGCCCATCAGCTCGACGAGTTGCTTGGCGATCGCCAGGCCCAGGCCCGTGCCGCCGAAACGCCGGGTCGTCGAGCCGTCTGCTTGCGTGAACTTGTCGAACAGCCTGGCTTGTAGCTCGTCGGCGATGCCGATCCCGCTGTCCACCACGCGGAAGTGGAGCCGGCAGCATCCGCCACCAATCGCCTTGCAGGTCACTTCGACGGTGACACCGCCGAACTCGGTGAACTTGATCGCGTTGCCGACGAGGTTGATCAGGATCTGGCGCAACCGGCTGGCATCGGCTTTCAAGGCGGCCGGGACGTCCGGCGAGACGAAGGCGGCGAGTTCGATGTCCTTGGCATGGGCGCGGGCGGAGAGCAGCTCGACGACGCTGTCGACCAGAGTCGAGACGTCGGTGTCCGTCGGATCGAGCTCGAGCTTGCCGGCCTCGATCTTCGAGAAATCCAGGATGTCGTTGATGATGTCGAGCAGCAGGTCGCCGGACTGCTTGATCGTCGTCACGAACTGGCGCTGTTCGGCGTCGAGCTCGCTCTCGAGCAGCAGGTCGGCCATGCCCAGGACGCCGTTCATCGGCGTGCGGATCTCGTGGCTCATGGTGGCCAGGAACTCCGACTTCGCGCGACTGGCAGACTCGGCTTCGTTCTTCGAGCGCTCGAGCTCCAGCTCGTGGAGCTTCAGCCGCGTGATGTCGAAGTAGGTCAGCATGCGGCCGCCATCTTTGAGCGCGATGCACTCGTATTGCAGGATCCGGCCGTCGGCGCGGTGGAACTCGCGTGGCGGAATGGCGCCCCGCTCGACCTCTGCCAGGCGGTCCTGGACGTAGGCCTCCCAGTCTTCGTCCCGGACGCTATAGACGCTCCGATGGCGATTGAAGTCCATGAGGTCGCGCATCGTCCGCTCTTGATCGATGAAGTCGGACGGAATGTTCCACAGCTCGAGGAAGGCGCGGTTGACGATGCGGCAGCGCAGCTCGGAGTCCATGAACACGAGGCCGTAGTGGATCGCGTCGATCGCCGCATTGAACTCGGCCAGGATCCGGTCCTTCTCGGCATTCGACAGCTCAGCCTGCTCGCGCGCTTCAACCTCGGCCGTCACGTCGGAGCCGATGCCCCGGTAGCCCTTGAACTCCCCTCCCTCGTCGAAGATCGGCTTGCCGCTGATCGAGACGTGTAGCTTCTGGCCGTTGCCCAAGTCGTAGGGGAAGCGCACATCGCGGAAGGAACGGCGTGCGTCCAGGTCGGCGAGATGGCGTTCGAGCTGCTCGTTCCCGGCGGTGCTGCCGACCAACTCGCGCCGGGTCTTGCCCAGCATGGCGTTGGGATCGACGCCGGTCTTCTCCAGATAGCTCTGCGAGATGTAGGTGAGCCGCAAGGCCTCATCCATCTCCCAGAACCAGTCGGAGGCGACGTCGGCGAAATCCCTGAGGCGCTGCTCGCTGCGGCTATCGGACGGCCGTTCTCGGGAGAGGTCTTCGACCATTCCGAAAAGAGCCCCCTCGCCCTCGGCCTCGTCGCCCAGGCGCTGAACCTGGATCGAGATGGCACGGACCTCGCCGTCCGGCCTTAGGACACGGTGCGTCAGGTGGAGCGGCGTCTCGCTGCGCCAGGCCGCCGCAAGCTCCCGCTCGACCCGGTCGCGGTCCTGTGGATGGCAGGCCTCGAGGGCGGCTTCCGGCGTCGGCGTGAAATGCTCCGGGGACCGGCCATAGATGCGATAGACCTGCCTTGACCAGGAAAGCCTGTTCGAGGGCGCACGCCAGCACCAGTGGCCGATGCCCGCGGCCTCCTCTGCCAGCTCGAAGAGCCGGGTGCTGTCGTCTGCAAACGTCTTCATGGCCGGGTCTTGGCCCCGCTGTTCGGGCCCCTTTTTGGGGGCATCTGCCGTCCGAGCGCGCCCCCAGCTCCGAGGCTTAGGAGTCTTGTCGCGGCGGCGTTAAGGAGCGGTAAATCGCGGCCTTTCCGGGGCGCGGTCAGTGGAAGTCCCGGGATTTGAAGAGCCGGCCCCGGGCGACCGGCTGGCCGCGCGGATGGCCGAAGGGCCGCGGCTGGACATCCTGAGTGGGCTGGCGCTGATCGGCGCTCGGCCGCTTGACCTCGTCGGCGCGGGCGAGGCTCGCCTCGAAGGGCGATTTGTGGATGTCCTCGATGATGATGTCGCGCGGCCGGGTCTGCAGCTCCTGCAGGCGGGGGGTCAGGTCGATCAGCCGCTCGGCCACGACGTGGATCACGATGCCCTCGCGCTGCAGCTTGCCCTCGACCGCCAGCAGGTTCGCGGTCAGCACCAGCTTGCGGTAGCGCTCGAAGACGTCGGGCCAGACCACGATATTGGCGATGCCGGTCTCGTCCTCCAGGGTGATGAAGATGACGCCCTTGGCGCTGCCCGGGCGCTGACGCACCAGGACCAGCCCGGCGACCGCGAGCCGGACGCCGTCCTTGGTAGCGATCAGGCTCTCGTTGCGCACGATGCCCTCGGCCTGGAAGTCATCTCGTAGGAAGGAGACGGGATGCGCCTTGAGCGAGAGGCGCAGACTGGCGTAGTCGTCGATCACGTGCTCGCTGAGCGCCATGCGCGGCAGGTCGACCGCAGGCTCCTGGCCCCGCTCCTCCTCGCCCATGGCGGCGAACAGCGGCAGTGGCGCATCCGGCAGGCCCTTGACCGCCCAGAGCGCCTCGCGCCGGTCGAGCCCCTGGGAGCGATAGCCGTCGGCCCGCGCCAGGGCCTCGAGCGCGGCGGCCTTGACCCCGGCGCGGCGCCAGAGCGTCAGCGGGTCGGGATAGCCGTTGCCGCGTGCCGCCAGGATCGCCCGCGCGTCGGCCTCGGCCAGGCCCTTGGCCTGCCGGAAACCGAGGCGCAGGGCCAGATCACCCTTTTCGCCCGGCTCGAGCGTGCAGTCCCAATCGCTGATGTTGACGTCCACGGGGCGGACCTCGACCCCGTGCTCGCGGGCGTCGCGCACGATCTGGGCCGGGGCGTAGAAGCCCATGGGCTGGCTGTTCAGCAGCGCGCAGGCGAAGACCGCCGGATAGTGGCACTTGATCCAGGAGGAGACGTAGACCAGCAGGGCGAAGCTGGCCGCATGGCTCTCGGGGAAGCCGTAGGTGCCGAAGCCCTCGATCTGGCGAAAGCAGCGCTCGGCGAACTCGCGCTCGTAGCCGTTCCCGACCATGCCCTCGATCAGCTTCTGCTCGAAGGTGTGGATGGTGCCGACGTTGCGGAAGGTCGCCATGGCGCGGCGCAGCCGGTCGGCCTCGCTCGGCGTGAAGCCGGCGGCGACGATGGCGATCTTCATGGCCTGCTCCTGAAACAGCGGCACGCCGAGGGTCTTGCCGAGCACCTCCTCCAACTCGGGTGAGGGATAGCTGACCTTCTCCTCGCCGTTGCGCCGGCGCAGATAGGGGTGGACCATGTCGCCCTGGATCGGCCCCGGCCGGACGATCGCCACCTCGATTACCAGATCGTAGAAGTCGCGCGGCTTGAGGCGCGGCAGCATGGACATCTGGGCCCGGCTCTCGACCTGGAACACACCCAGGGAATCAGCCTTGCAGAGCATGTCGTAGACCGCCGGGTCCTCGGCCGGCACCGAGGCCA
>JAKSDN010000158.1 GCA_022360075.1 Kiloniellales bacterium
AGCGGCCGTCGGCGACCTCCATTTCGAAGAACTTGGTCTCCGACGGCCGCTGAATCCTCTTCAGCTCGCGGATCCGCGGCCCGAACCGCTCCTCGCCGGTCCAGTCGCGGACCCGGATGCAGATCTTCTCGAGGCGGCGCAATACCTCGGGCCCGGTCAGCCCCACCAATGCGTCGGCCGCCGTCTCCTGCAGCGCGGCGAAACCGGCATTGCAGAAGGCCAGGCGATCCTCCTTGTCGAAGAGCGCGATGCCGTCGGGAATCGTATCGAGCGTCGCGTTGAGGACGCCGCAGCGGCGCTCGGGCTCCTCGGCGGCTTGCTTGCTGTCGGTGACCTCGATCAGGCAGCCGACGATCAGGGTCCGGCCATCGACATCGTCGCAGATGGCCTCGAGCTCCTCGCGGAACCAACGCAGCTCGCCCATGCCGGTGAGCAGCCGGAACTCCCAAGCGGCCGAGCCCTGCAACAGGGCGCGGTTCAGGACGGACTTGAACTCGTGACGATCGACCGGATGGATCTGATCGAGGCGGAAGTCGGAATGGCGCAGGAAATCCGCGACGCTGTAGCCCAAGACGCTCTCGACGTTGCCGCTCACATAGGTCGGCTGAAAGCCGTCGCGGGGGTCGGCCAGGTAATGAACCACGCGCGAGCGATTGACCGCCTGCTCGAGGGCCGTGGTCGCGCCCGTTGTCTGGTTTTCTGGCCGCAAAGGCATCCGGCTAGGGGTCGGAAACGTGGTCCAGTTTAGCGCTCGTGGCATCCGAATTTTCCAGTCTCCGGCCGCACCGTTCCTGTCGATCGCTCAGCGTCTGGGGTCGACCCCTCGCTCGATGTCCCGCACGGCGCGCTCGATCGAGCCGCGCTCGATGCCGATGTCGGACAAGACGTGGTCGGACAGGCTATGAAGCGCCCGAACCGTCTTCTTGTGCTCATGCCGTCGCCGCGAAAGGCCGACGACCGCGCTCAAACGCCGCGCGAGGCCGGCTGCGACAAACAGGAATCCATCCGACAGGAAGCGAACCGACGCGACCAAGCCGGCGAAGGGAAGAGCCCGGAAATGAGGCTCGACCAGGTAGCTCTGCTTGTCATGCCTTGCTCGAACCATTTTCAGGTCGCTCCCGTTGGCCGACTGGGCCCGCAGGCCCGTCCTCGCCGGACCCACGGTCGCGGGCCATCGACCCAAGCCGCGCCAACTCCATGTAGGCGGCACGTTTTTCCGGATCATTTCCGTGTTGCTGGGATTTGTTTCAATTGTTTCGCGGCAACGCGAAACAAAGGGAAACCGGGCCGCTACGGGACGACTTCTATTTCAGCGCCCTGTCCGCCCGCGGCCAAACGCGCTCTCGCTCTAGCTCTGGTGCGTCACGGCTCTGGCCAGCGAGTGCTTCAGGGTCTCTTCGAGCTGCGCGCACTCGGCAAGGGCGCTGCCGAGACAATGCCGGAGATGAAACTCGGGCATGTCCGGATGCTGGCGCACGAACTCGGCGTAGGCGCGGATCGCCTCGAGCTGCGTCTGAGCCTGCCGTGCGAGCGAGCGATCCGCGACGTCCGGATCGGACCCAGGCGTCTCTCGTCTCTGTATGCGCACGGCACGCCCGTCGAAGCCGGCTTTCCGCCCCAAGAGCATCGAGGCCGCCTCGATCGACCGTCCGATGGAACGGCTTCCCGCCTTCAAGGTGCTGACACAAGCGCGTTGCAGCTCATTGCTGTCCATCACCGGTCCCCTTTCCCCGCCGAGCACGCGCTCGGCCGGGACAAATAGACCTGCTCACTCTCAGGTATCGGAGAACTTGGGAACGCTTGGTTTCCGTTCCATTTCCCGAAAAGCCCACCTTGGTTTCGATTGTTTTCCCGCTCGCGCCCTACCCAAATGTCCGTCCGGAAATTCAGGTTGGACCTTCAAGAGATTAGCGTTCACGCACAGCATGTATCGTCATTGCCGGGCGGGCGAAGCCCGAGCGCTTCGCGCTCCCGGCAATCCATCGGGTCAAGCCCGAAGGTGACAGTGAAAAGAAGAATGCTGAATGCCAAGCCCTTGAAAGACAGATGTCTCTTTCTTGGACCGACATCTAGTCCTTCATTCGGGCGGCGGAGGCGGCGGCGGCGGTGGAGGAACCGGAAGATCAGACGCGCTGGGCGAGGCCTGAGGCGACGGAGCCGGCGTCGCGGCGGGCTCCGGGCTCGGGGCGAGGACCGTCGGCTGGCCCGGCGCGACCGTTGTCCCGGTCGAGGTATCCGACGGCGAGGGCGTGAGCCGGTCGGGCGTGACCGTCGGGATCGAGCCGGTCGGCGGCTCGGGCTTTGGGGGCGCCTGGCGGCTCGGCTCGACGGCCGCCTTTCGGGCGACTTGGTCCTTTAGATGCTCCAGCACCTCGTTCGAAGGCTGACCGCTCGGATCGAGGCCATGATCGGTTTGATAGGCCACCAATGCGGTGCGTGTCCTGCGTCCGTAAGCGCCGTCGATCGGTCCCGGATTGTAGCCGAGATTGGTCAGCAACGCCTGCGTCTGCCGGACCAGGGCACGGTCATAGGTCGGACGCTTCGGCGTGGCCGCCACCTGCTTCGGCGGGGGCGAAGCGCTCGCCGATTCCGTAGCGAGGTCTCTCGGGCTGCCCTCTCCGGTGATCTGCCACAGACCGGGCACCAGCTCGCAGGCCGTGCCCTCGATCAGCTTCTTCACGCCGCGTTCGCTGTAGGTGCGCTCGTAGGACCAGCAGTTCTGACCGCCGGAGACGAAGGAACGCACCGCCTTCACGTCGCCCCGGTTGCCGGTTACCGGGTTTTCCCAGCTCACCGACCGGCCGGGCTCGGCGAACTGCATCAGATCGTTGAGCGCCTGGCTCATGGGCGCCCGGTCGCGCGCATCGGAGATCGCCAGCGCGGGCCCGCTGAAGGAGAGAGCCGCGAAACCCACGAGGACGCCAGAAAGAGCCCCGAGCCACTTGGACCTCTTCCTACTTGCCTGCACGCATCCTCTCCCGTACTCCGCCGCACTTGCGTGCGCCAATTCTAGCGCGTTGCGGCTTCGGATGGTATCGGCCAGCACCTAAAGGCCCGAGACCGCAGGCCGCTCGTCCGCCAAGGTCCGCACGGCATGGACCATGACAGCCATCAAGACGATCCCGCCGCCGACGAAAGTCGCGAGCGCCGGCACCTCCCCCACCCCGAGCCAGACCCAGATCGGCGCCAGCACCACCTGAACCCGTGCCAGCAAAGCGACCTCGGCGGCCGGGACGTGGCGCGCGCCGATGGTGATGAGAACGTACTGCAGACCGAGCTGCACGACGCCGAGCGTCACCGACAGGCCGAGGTCCCGCACGGTGACCGCGAAGGTCTCGACGAAGCAGGCGGCGGCGAGCGTGGAGAGCGCGCCGGCCAGGCAGACGGACGGCAGCATATCGACGGCCTTGCGCTGGCGAAACGCGGTCAAGGCGATCGCATAGCCGACACAGGACAGCAGCGCGAAGAGATTGCCGGCGAGCGCACCGCGGGCGATGCCGCCGGCCACCATGATCCCGACCCCGAGCAGAGCGACGGCCATGGCCGCGAAGAGCCCCGCACGCACCGGCTCGCGCAAGGCGAACCAGGCGAACAGGCCTGCGAGGAAGGGCGAGAGGCTGAGAATGAAGACGACGTTGGCGACCGAAGTCGCGAGAAGTGCGAAGACGAAGCTGCTAAAAGCGACCGCGAGGCTGACCGCCGCGATCAGCCCCGGCCGGCCGATCTCGCGAAACACCTGGACCAGCCC
>JAKSDN010001299.1 GCA_022360075.1 Kiloniellales bacterium
GACCGAGCACCTCTATGGGCCGATGTACATCGCCGTCAGCGAGAAGTTCTTCCAGGAGCTGGATCCCAACGAACAGCGGATTCTCTACGAAGCCGCCAAACAGGCGCGCAGCGTCAACTACGGCGTGACCACCCTGACCGAAGCCAGCGGGCTCAGCCTGCTCGCCGACAAGGGCATGAACATCGTGCCGCTGACGCTGGAACAGAAGGCGGCCTACCGCGGCAGGACGGAACAGGCCCTGAAGGACGTATACGCCGAGAAGTTCGGCCGTGAGTGGGTCGAGAAAATCCTGGCCGCCGCCGAAGCCGCCGAGAAGCGGGTTTACGAGTAAACGGCAGGTAACGGCCGCACATGTGACGTTGGCGGCAATCGATGGCGACTCTCCGAAGATCGGCCGAGAAGATAAGCGATTGTCTCGAGTTCCTGACGGTGCTCTTGGCCGTGGCCCTCGCCGTCGTCATGGTCATTGTCGTCAACGTCAATGTGTTCTTCCGATACGTCCTTCAAGAGTCCTTCCAGTGGGTCGAGGAGCTGTCCGTCTACAGCATGATCTGGATGGGCCTGTTGTGCGCCAGCGTCGTCTACAAGAGACAGGAGCATCCCGCGATCGACGTTTTCGTCGCCAATCTCCCGGTCGGCTTGCAAATCGTCATAAAGTGGCTGATCGAGATCACCATCGCCGGATTCCTGATCGCCGTCATCTACTACGGCGTCAGCTACGCCTTCGAGTCCGGGAGCAAGAGGTTCACCAACTCGCTTGGCATCACCCTGACCCTCCCCTACATGGCCCCGCCCGTCGGCTGCGCCCTGATTCTGTTGCAACAAGTGCTGACCCTCGTCGTCAGGGGCATTCAGGTACCGGGGCGCCGTGAGGGATGAGCTCGGCTCTCTTCGTCGTCCTGGTCCTGCTGGGCCTGATCATCCTCGGCTTCCCCATCAGCTTCTCGCTCGGCATCACCGGCCTGGCATTGCTCTACAAGCTGGACATGGTCTTCATGATGGAGATCCTGCCGCAGCGCATGTTCAGCGGCATCAACAGCTTCGTGATCATGGCGATGCCGTTTTTCATGCTGGC
>JAKSDN010000003.1 GCA_022360075.1 Kiloniellales bacterium
CCCATCAGGAACAGACCCGTCATGAAGAAGAAGATCAGCAGCGGCAGGATGCCGGCGCGGAGCAGCTTCAGTTTTTCGGGCCAGGAATGCGTGCGCTCCTCCTTCGGCAGGGTCGGCCCGAGCTGGGGCTGAAGCTTGCAGCGCACCGCTATGTAGAGGATGAACAGGCCCGCCATCAGCAGGCCCGGGAAGACTCCCGCGAGCCAAAGCTGGCCGACCGGCTGCCGGGCGATCATGCCGTAGAGCACGAGCACCACGCTGGGCGGCACCAGAATGCCGAGCGAGCTGCCGGCTTGAATCACGCCGGTGACCATGACCTTGTCGTAGCCGCGCCGCAGCAGCTCGGGCAGGGCGATGGTTGCGCCGATCGCCATGCCCGCGACGCTGAGGCCGTTCATGGCGGAGACCACCACCATCAGGCCGATGGTGCCGATCGCCAGGCCGCCTTTGAGCGGCCCGAACCAGACGTGGAACATCTGGTAGAGGTCGTCGGCGATGCCCGATTCCGACAGGATGTAGCCCATGTAGATGAACATCGGCAGCGTCAGCAGCGGGTACCACTTCATGAGCTTCAGGGTCTGGCTGAAAGCCATCTCCGATCCGCCCTGGCCCCAAAGCAGCAAGGCCGCGACGACGGCGACGAAGCCGATGGCGCCGAATACGCGCTGCCCCGTTAGCAGCAGGACAATCATCGTGGAGAACATCAGCAGGGCGATGAGTTCGTAACTCATACGACCGACTCCCCGCGCGACTCGCCGGTCGTTGCCTCTATAGGCCTGCCCATCGCTTCCGCCAGGTTCCTGAAAAAGGCTGCCACCGCCTGCGCCAACATCATCGCAACGCCGATGGTCATGATGATCTTGATCGGCGCCATGGCGGGTCCCCAAGCCGAGTTTCTCGTCTCTCCGTATTGCAGGGCATAGCCGGTGCTCGAGAAGCCGCCGTAGAGAAGCAGCGCCAGATACAAGATCAGCATGAGCACGGTGACCGCATCGGCGCGCGCTTTCGTCTTGCTGGACCAGCGGCTGTAGGCCAGGTCCATGCGCACGTGGGAGCCGAGCTGCATCGAATAGGCGCCGCCGAGCAGGTAGTAGGCGGCCATCGTGAACTGGGCCATCTCCAGCGTCCAAAGCGGCGGGATGAAGAAGGTCTTCGTGATCGAGGAGTAGAGCAGGATGCCCATCATCGCGAAGATCAGGTACATCGTGATGCGGCCGATGGTGCGATTGAAGGCGTCGACGTACCGCACGTAGGCCTTAATGGCTTTCGGCATTCTTTGTTTCCCATCCGCGCAGGAACGCCTTGCACATCCCCGGCCGCTCCCTGTTCCCGATCCTGTCCGATCGGGCCCCTGTTTCTCTTTCGGGGCCGGTGGCACCCAAGTCAAGCGGCGACCGCCGTTCCCCCATTCGGCCGCATAGGCTAGGCGGAAGCGCCTCGAACGTCGAGGATCGACGAAATCGGCAGGGGCCACATCTCGTCTTCGTCGCCGTGGAAGACATCGACCGGCTCTGTTCGACCGTCGCGGCGAGCCGGCCCCCGACCAAGGTGCGGGCGCTGGAGGACAAGTCCTGGGGCCTGCGCGAGTTCCACATCCTGGATCCCGACGGCTGCCTGCTGCGCTTCGGAGAGGATCTGGAGGTGGGGTGAACTGCCTGCGTCCTTCGAGCAGCGCTCCTCAGAGCTTGTGAAGAATTTGATGCGAGGCTGGAATGCCATCCTGCGTCCTTCGAGACGCCCGCTGAAGCGGGCTCCTCAGGATGAGGGTATTTCTTAATGCCACCAAATACTTAACTCATCCTGAGGAGCGCCCGACAGGGCGCGTCTCGAAGGACGCAGGATGGTATTCCAGCCACACGTCAATTTTTTCACAGTCTCCGAGGAGCGTCCGATAGGATGCGTCTCGAAGGACGCACGTCACGGATGCCGCTTGGCTCAGCCAACCTCCACGATTGCCCGACACACTTCGACTGCCGCCGCATCGATCTCGCACGGCCCCATGCTATAAGGCGGTCCCTTCGCCGGAGCTGTGCCCGCCGTGTGGCCGATCGAGACACTTGCCATCATCACCGCCGCCTTCCTGCTCGCCGGTGCCGTGAAGGGCGTGGTCGGGCTCGGCCTGCCGACGGTCTCTCTCGCTTTGCTGACCGCCAGCCTGGGCCTGAAGGACGCCATGGCCCTGATGCTGGTACCGTCCTTCGTGACCAACCTCTGGCAGGGCGCCGTCGGCGGTGCCGCCGGGCCGATCTTGCGCCGCATCTGGACCCTGCTTCTGGCGGCTTGTCTGGGCACTTGGTTCGGCGCCGGTGTGTTGGCACGGGCAGATGCCTTGCTGCTGTCGGGGCTGTTCGGCCTGATCCTCTGCGCCTATTCCCTGTTCAGCCTGATGACGCCGCAGATCCCGCCGCCTGGCCGTCGCGAGCCCTGGCTGTCGCCGCTGGTCGGTGCCGTGTCCGGGGTCGTGACCGGGCTCACCGGCTCCTTCGTCGTGCCCGGCGTGCTCTATCTGCAGGCCCTCGGTCTGCCGCGCGACGTGCTGGTCCAGGCCATGGGCATCACCTTTACGACGGCGACCGTCGCGCTCGCTCTATCGCTTTCCGCGCACGACCTCTTGCCCCTGGACCTCGGCCTGCTCTCCGCGCTCGCCCTCGCCCCGGCGGCCCTCGGCATGCTGCTCGGCCAATCGGTTCGCCGGCGCCTGCCC
>JAKSDN010000257.1 GCA_022360075.1 Kiloniellales bacterium
GCCTGCTGCTCGCGCAGTCCGGAAAGACCGGCGAGGCCCTGGAGCCGCTGGCCCTCGGTTTCGCCCGCGCGAAGGTCAGCGACGACTACCAGAAAATCTTCGCCGAGGTGCTCCAGGAGTGCCACCTGGACCGGCCGCTGCCGGCGCTCGAGCGGGCCTTCATCACATGCTTCGAGGCCGAGCAGGTCGAGCTTCAGCGCATGAGTCCGGCCGTCGGCGCCTACCTCTGGACACGCACCATGGCGGCGGCCCGCGTGGAAGACGCCGGCGACGGCAAGTCGGACCGGGTCCACCTCGACGGCATCCTCGCCGACAGGCTTATGCTTCTGCTGCTCACCAAGGTCGTGAACACGCACCTCGGCCTCGAAGCGCTATTGGTCTCCCTGCGCCGCAGTCTGCTGGGCAAGGTCATCCAAGACCCCGCGGCGTTGCGCAACGCCAAGGCCTTCATGTGCAGCTTCGCCATGCAGTGCCACAACAACAGCTACGTCTTTCCCACCAACGAAGACGAGCAGGCAGCCATCGCGGAGCTGGCGGCGGAGATCGCAACGGCCACGGCTGAATTGGAGCGCCCAAACCAGGACTTCGAGATCAGGCTCGCAGCCTATGCCATGTATCATCCGCTCCATCATCTGAGCGATCACGAACGGCTCTCGTCGCTTCCCCTGGAGGCCTGGTCGGCGGAGATGCAGTCGCTGATGCGGCGGGCGTTGCTGGAGCCCGGCGAGGAACAGCACCTCAAGCCAAGCATCGCGACGTTCGGCCAACTCGACGACGCGGTTACCCAGGCGGTCCGCTCCCAATACGAGGAGAACCCCTATCCGCGCTGGATCACCTTGTCCGGTCAGGTCCCGGTCGCCTGTCGACAGTACCTACGGCACAACCTGCCGTGGGCCGAGATCCCCGAGATCGCCGACGCCGATCTGCCCTGCCTGATCGCGGGCTGCGGCACCGGCCGTCACCCGATCAGCTTCGCGCTGCGCCTGCCGCAGGCCCGGGTCACGGCGATTGACCTGAGCCGCGCCAGTCTGGCCTATGCCAAACGCAAGGCCGTTGCGTACGGCGCGACCAACATCGAGTTTCTGCACGGCGATCTGCAGCAGATCCGCACCCTGGGGCAGCGCTTTCGCGTCATCGAATCCTCCGGCGTGCTGCATCACCTGGAAGAGCCGGAACGCGGTCTGCGCAGCCTGCTCGAAGTCCTGGTGCCCGACGGCTACCTGCGGCTCGGCCTCTACAGCCGAACCGCTCGGCACCACATCAACAGGCACCGGGAGCAGATCGAGGCACTCGGCATCGAACCGGATGGGGCGGCGCTTCGCGCCTATCGCTGGCAAATGATTGCCGCCAAGGATCCAGCGGTCGCGAATCTGGCGCGGGTCAACGACTTCTTCGATCTCGACGGCTTCCGCGACCTCCTGTTCCACGTCCAGGAGCATCAGTTCACGATCCCCGAGATCGGCGCGCTGCTCGCCCGCAACGGGCTGGAGTTCCTCGGTTTCACCAACGTGAAGCGCAGCCATCTCCGGCGCTTCGCCGAGCGCAACCCGGGCCCCGAGGCGATGGCTGACCTGAAGGCATGGGAGACCTTCGAGGCGGAGAACCCGAACTGCTTCCTGGGCATGTACGAATTCTGGTGCCGCCGCACGGCCGTGGCTGAGTCTGCGAGGACATGATGACGCTAGCGCTGCCGATCGCCGAGAACGCGGCGAAGCGGCCCAATCGAAAAGAACGGCGCCGGGCCGAGAAACTCCGGATTCGCCATGCGCGTCGGTCCGGCGACCAGGCCTCGGTCCTGATCCAACAGGCCGCTCAGCATCACGCCGCCGGCCGCTTCTCCGAGGCCGAGGCCTTCTACCGCCAAGTGCTGGCGGAGGACCCCGAGCACTTCGCGGCGGTCAGCCGCTTGGGAGCCATGCGCACGCAAGAGCAACGGCACCAGGAGGCCTGCGATCTGCTGGAGCAGGCGATCTCGATCGATCCGTCGCATGGCCCCACGCGCATGAACTTGGGGATCGCCTATTCGGGCCTGGGACGCATCGAAGAGGCCGACACGCAGTTCCGCAAAGGCCTCGAGCTTTCGCCCAGCGATCCCGAGACCCTGAAGAACTATGGCTCCTGGTGCCGGAAAGCGGGCCGTCTGCAGGAGGCGGCGGCGATCGTGGAGCGCTACTTGGACGTTGCGCCCAACGACATCCAAGAACGCAAGAGCCTGGCCACAATTCTCGCCGGTCTCGGCAGGCTCCAGGATACCATCGACTGCTTCCGAAAGATCTTGGCGCAGGTTCCCGACGATGCGGAGGCACAGGGCAACCTGGGCTCGCTTCTAGCCGCTCAAGGCAACGTCAAGGAGGCGATCCCTCACCTCGTCGAAGGCTTCTCTCGACTTGGCGACAAGCAGGAGTACCAGACGGTTCTCATAGACGCCATTCGGGAGTCCCCGGCCGACGCCATGGGCAGCCGCTTCGAAGAGATCTATTGCCGCTGCTTCGAGTCCGGCCTCGTGGAGGGAAAAAAGCTGAGTGCGCCGGCTGGCGCCTATCTCTGGCTCAAATACCTGCGCAACGCTCGCGTCGAGGAGTCCGAGGGCACAGCGGGACGCCAGATGCACCTGGACGGCATCCTCGGCGACCGCTTGTTGCTCCACTTGCTCGAAAAGACCATCAACGTCTGCCCCGAGCTGGAGCAGATCCTGATTCCCCTGCGTCAGGTGCTGCTGTTCAAGGCGCCGGCCGAGCCCGCTCTGTCCGAGAAAGCCATGGACTTCATGGCGAGCTTCGCTCTGCAGTGCCACAACAACAGCTACGTCTACCCGATCAGCGACCAGGAGCGCCTGGAGATCCAGCGTCTCGAAGACGACCTTGCGGCAAGGATCCAAACCAATCCGCAAGTCGACGCGGCCCTGGAGACCCGGCTTGCCGTCTACGCGATGTACCAGCCGCTACATCGCTTGAGAGGCTTCGAGCGGCTTCTGGATGTTCCGCCGGGAGTCTGGTCCGACGCGCTTCGACCGATGATCGAACGGACCCTCCTGGACCCCACGGAAGAGGAGCAGCTCAAACCTACCGTCGCGACCCTCGGCAAGATCGACGATCAGGTCTCGAGGGCTGTGCGCTCACAGTACGAGGAGAATCCCTATCCGCGCTGGGTCATGATGCCACCGCCCCAGCCGATGAGCCTCGCACAGTTCATCCGCGGCGAATCCGGGATGGTCAGCCTGCCCGTCGCGCCGCCGGACGGCCCGTTCGACTGCCTCGTGGCCGGCTGCGGAACCGGCCGGCATCCAATCACCCTCGCGCTGGCGATGCCTCAGGCCCGGGTCACGGCCGTCGACCTGAGTCTTTCGAGCCTGGCCTACGCCAAGCGCATGGCGCGCAAGCTCGACGCGTCGAACATCGACTTCCTGCACGGCGACTTGCTGGATCTGGATGCGCTCGATCAGGGCTTCGAACTGATCGAATGTGCCGGCGTTTTACATCACATGAAGGAGCCGGAGCGCGGCCTCGAAAGTCTGCTGAAAGTCTCGAAGCCTGGCACCTACCTAAGGCTCGGCTTGTACAGCCGCTTGGCCCGCGCGCACATCATCGAGGCCCGCCAGCAGATCCAGGAGCAGGGGCTCGCTTCGACGCCCGACGCCATTCGGGCGTTCCGTCAGGAGATCATGAGACGGCCGCCCGAGTCGGTCCTGAAGTTCCTCGGCCAATTGGATTTCTTCGATCTCGACAGCCTGCGCGACCTCCTTTTTCACGTTCAGGAGCATCAGTTCACGGTGCCGGAACTGAAGGCGATGCTGGCCCGCCACGGCCTCACGTTTCTCGGCTTCACGGGCTTGAGTCCCGGCGTGTTCCGTTCCTTCCGAGAGCGCTTTACGGGCAGCTCGGACCCGCAGGACTTGGACTGCTGGCAGGCGTTCGAAGAAGCAAACCCCGATACCTTCATCGGCATGTACCAGTTCTGGTGCCGGCGGAACGACTAGCCGGGCGCACCATCATGACAAGGCAGCCAGGCAAGCCATGACTCACGCCCAAGCAGCCGTTACCCAGCCTCGTGCAAGCGGCAGCGCGAACGAGCCAGCCAACGTCGAGGCGACCAAACTGTCCGAGCAGAACCGGCAGGCAGCGGACGCCGTCAGGGCCGGGGACCTGACGCGCGCGGAGGTTCTCTATCGGCAGATCCTGGAGCAGGATGCGCAGAACCGGCCAGCGGCGGTTGCCCGCGGTGCGATCCTTGCGAAGCTAAGACCCGACGACGAGGAGGCGATCGCCGCCCTGGAGCGCGCGCGCGACCTCGCGCCGGAGCATGCGCAAACCAGGGCCAACCTCGGTCTGCTCTATGCCCGCAAGGGCTGGGCCGAGAAGGCCGACGAAAGCTACCGCGAAGCCTATCGCCTTGGGCCCGACATTCCCGAGAACGCCAAAATCTA
>JAKSDN010000888.1 GCA_022360075.1 Kiloniellales bacterium
CCTCTACGGCGGACGAAACTTCGACGACGTGGTCTTGCCGGATGACATTCGGATTACGCCGCCGGGCGAGACCATTGCGCCGGACAAGGCCGCCTTCTCCGGCGCCTGGGCGGGGGCCTGGACGGGGGTCCCCATGAACCATGTGCTCGTGGTCGAGGAGATCGACCTCGACCGGGCGCAGGTCATCTACGCCTTCGGCGCGAATCCCTTTACAGCGGATGGCAAGGGCCTTTATCGGCGCCTCCCGGCTCTGTTCGTGGGCGGGGAGCTGCAAGTGGTCGAGCCGGAAGACCTTGGCGGCTTCACCACCACCTACCGGCTGAACCCGAACGGCAGCCTGACCGTGACGACGGCCAAAAGCGAAACCGGCGAGTCCTACCAGACGACGCTCACCCGATGGTCTGGCTTGGGCATCCGCCACGATGGCGGCACCGTGGGCGCCGTCGTGCGGGACCGCTGCCGCGATCTGGCGGCCGGAACCTCGACCGGCGGGTTCGGCGCCAAAACCCCGGGCCGGGTCGGCGACACGCCCATCATCGGTGCGGGCACCTACGCCGACAACGAGACGGCGGCCATCTCCGCGACCGGCCATGGCGAGTTCTTCATGCGCCACGTGGTCGCCTACGCCATCACGGCCGTCATGAGACACAAAGGCCTCTCCTTGGAGGCGGCGGCGACAGGCCTGATCGAGCGAGACCTGGCCGACCGCGGCCTGCGCGGTGGCGTGATCGCCGTCGATAGGAACGGCACTGTCGCCATGCCCTACAACACGGAGGGCATGGTGCGCGGCGTCACGACCCACGAGGTTTCGCCGCGCGTCGACGTCTATTGAAAGTTTCTGCTGTCGCGTTCTGATTTTTCGCTTCTGGCTACTCCTCGGGGTTCATCGACGGTGAGACTACCCCTCAGAGCTGACGCGGAGACGGATGGCGTTGAGGCTCGCTCGTGACCCATATGCGACATCCGACCTATCGTGCCATCACTGTAAACCAACTAGCAAATCATCGGCTCTTTGAAGGTCCGGCATCCCTTCTCCTTCTGAGAATTGGGCGCGTAACGGCGCGAGCCATTCGCGAGCTTTAGTTCGCTCCCCAGCATCAGCCCACAGCATCGCCAGATCACACATCGCACGCAGCTCGAGTGACAGGGCCTGCTGGTCACGGGCAATATCCAGTGCTTGCAGGAGGTCACGCTGAGCTTCGCCAGCCAAATCCGATCCGTTTCGCAGGCAGGCCAACGCACGTAGACGATGAAGGTCAGCCGCAAAGGGCATGTCGCCGCTTTCAGCAAGGATCGAAAATGCCTTAGAAAATAGACGATCCGCATCGTTATGGTGGCCGGATTTTGACTGGATATCGGCGGCCAGACCCAAATGAAATGCTTCAAGCCGTCCCGCCCCGATCCGTCGCGCATTTTCTAAGCCAGTCGTCAATTGGTCGATGCCGTCGCTTGGGTCATGCTGATAAAGCGCCCAGCCCAAGTAAATTCGACCCCAGGCATTCCAAAGAGCAAGAGATTTTTCTTCGGCAAGGTCAAGAGCCTCCTGTGCGGCTTTCTTGACGCGATCCACATTGCCCAGCCAAATGTTTGTCAAACAAATACCGTAACACAACGAAAGGCCGATCGTATTGGGATGATCGATTTCTCGTGCCCACGTCAGCGAGCTTTCTGCTGCGGACCGAGCCTGCTCAAGCAATCCCAGATGCCATAGATTCCAAGCCTTGTAGTTCGTCGCTGCCGCTCTGGGATCATGTCCATATCGCAGAGCGAGATTGCGATGGCGTTTGTCGTCGTAAATCCCCAGCGCCTTCTCTACCAAGTCAAGGGATTGATGAAATTCCGCCACATGGAAGCGTTCGAGCGCAAGCACTCGTGCGGACACGCACTTGGCACCATCGTCGTGTCCGGACGCGACAACATCGGCAAGTCGATCAGCCAGGTTTGCAGACGGCTGGTTGCCAATATAGCGACTCGCCCACAGGCCAAATAAGGAAGGTACCAGCAATTCAACCTCGCCAATGGTTTCGGCAAGCTTCAGGGCGCGCTCGAATGTATTCAACGTCGCCGGTGCTTGGTATCCAAGATTTGCGATAAAGGCTTGGCCAAGTTCGACCTGAAACTCAAGTTCACGGCGCTTCCAATCGAGATCGTCGCCGAAACTCTGAATCAGGTTGATCGCCGAATTGTAACCCGCGATCGCTTCCTTGTAGGCGGGACGGTTCATAGCCTGGGCGCCTGCGGTTGCCCAGTGATCGATGGCTTTCTCCAACATGCCGGCGGCCTCTGCGTGTCGGGCGAGAACTTCCGGTGTGACACCTTCTTGCCGCTCCAAATTATCCACCAGCTTGCTGTGGAGTTCTTGTCGGCGACGCTTCAACAGACTTTCATAAGCAGCATCGCGCACCAATGCATGTTTGAAGATGAACCCGCCGGTGGTCGTTGATCTGCGTCGGAAGACAAGCTCGGCTGCGATGAGCCGATCCAAGGCAGATGTCAATTCCGCTTCCGTCCTCTCGACGATTTGGGCAAGCAAGGAAAAGTCAAACTCCCGGCCGATGCAAGCGGCGGCCTGCGCTACTTCCTTAACATCAGGGGACCTATCCAGCCGTGACATGAGAGAATCATGCAAGGACGCTGGAATACTGGTTTCGCCAGTCTCAAGAACCGCCTTTGTCAGTTCCTCGACAAAAAGAGGAACGCCATCAGTGCGGGCAATTATCGTGTCGATCGTGTCCTGAGGCAGCTTTTCGCCGCCTACCAGGGAGACGATTTCCTGCAACCCGAGGCGTCCAAGACGATTGAGCGTGAGCCGCGTGACATGGGGATGTGCCGCCAATTCGGGCTGGTTATCCGGTCGGCTGGTCAACAACAGCATTACGGCAGCATCCATGACCACATCGAGGCCCTGTTCGATCATCTCCAGAGTCGTCGGATCTATCCAATGCGCATCTTCGAGAACCACCAACACTGGTTGGCGCGCGGCCAGTCCAGTGAGTTGTTTAATGAGCGTCTCCAATGTCTTGGCCCGCCGCACCTGGGGCGTAAGATCGAGACGGCTGTATCGAGGTGTCTCACTCAATCCAACCAGCTCCGCCAAGAGTGCTAAATCTTGCCTGGAAGCGTCCGCAGCCGCCAAGAGCTGCTCCAGTTTTTGCAATTGTGCGGTTGGATCGTCCGAGGATGTAAGGCCAGCAGCATGGCGCAGCTGTTGGATGACTGGCCAAAAGGCGCTGCCCGCATGAAACGGAGAACATTGATAGTGAATGCGGATATATGATTGATCTGCCAGGCCATCGATCAAGCCACGAACTATGCGGGATTTGCCGATGCCAGCCTCACCGACAAGAAGCACGCCTTGACCTTCACCGCCTTGCACTTGAGCCCAGCGCTCCTGAAGCAGTGCCAACTCCTGGTCTCGCCCAACCATGGGCAATACCTCGGCGCTTCTTGCCTCAAAGCGGCTTTCCCCTGAGCGCTGGCCAATGACACGGAACACAGCAACGGGTTTGGCGATGCCTGCGAGCGTTTTTTCACCCAAAGGAGTATAGTCAAAAAGCCTTCCCGCTAATTCCTGGGAAGACTTTGAGATGATAACTGAATTTGGCTCTGCCAATTCCTGAAGTCGCGCAGCTAGGTTTGGTGTCTCACCCGTCACGGCGGCCTCCTGCGCGGCACCCTCGCCGACAATATCGCCGACCACGACAGGACCCGTGGCGACACCGATACGAACTTTCAGTGGTTCTGTCTCGCCGTCTGGAAGTTTGATGTCAGGTACTGCGTCGGCCAAGCCAAGCCCGGCACTAAGCGCTCGCTCGGCATCATTCTCATGACCGCGTGGCCAGCCAAAGTAGGCCAGGATCCCATCACCCATGAACTTGGCAACATAACCATCATAGCGGGCAATGATGCCTGCGCAGATATCCTGATATGCCCGGATCGTTTCGCGATAGTCTTCCGGATCGAGACGGGTTGAGAGCGCCGTAGAGCCCGCAAGGTCACAGAACATCACGGTAAGTTGGCGCCTTTCAGCGATCGGATGAAGTTCCGTGGATTGGTCAGCACTATCACCCAGTGCGGTCGCTTCAGGTTCGTCAGATTCCTCGGACCGGAGTGCCTTCAGTATCCGGCGCCGCGGACCTAGGGGCAGCCCGATGTCCTTCAGGTCTTCGTCGGTCAGCTCAGGCAGATCGGACAGTTCGACTTCGTTGTCGGAGAAGTTCGAGGCGAATTTGCCCAGCCCCAACTTTTCTAGCCATCCAACTAAATCTGCCATAACCGTCCTTCGCAGTCAGGCAGTCTATCCACGTGCAACGCGCGCTGGAAGTATCAACAAACAGGTCTGTTGATGGCTAGGAAGGCCCTATCGGGGAGGCCGCCGTCAGCGGCGGGAATATCCCCGACTGCGGAAGTTCGAGCCCTAAGATGCGCTTTAGACCGGACCGAGATGTGTATTCCACCGAGGCCCTCAGTCGACGGCGAAGGCGATCATGCGGCCGCAAAACAGGGCGCCGATCCATGAGGTCAGGGAAACGATGGCGTGAGCCACGAGGCGGGCATCGCCTGCCGACTCGAGCAGATATCCATGCGCGCGATGGACCGTGACGGCCGAGAGGATCCCGAGCGCCGCGAGGACGAGCTTCGCCTGCAGGAAGCCGACGCCCGCATACTCCCGCGCCCGGACCGAGAACAGGAGGAGGCCGGCCGCGACGGCGAGCGTGAGGCCCGTAGCGGCGACCGGCGATAAGACGCGCACCAGCGACTCGCGCGGGATGCTGCGCCATAAGCCGAGGAAACGGAGTTGGAGCGGGACGATCGCTCCGATCAGCAGCGCGATCCCGAGGATGTGCGTCGCGTTCGTGACGGCGTAGCCCCAACGCGAGACGCGCAGTGTCTGCGCGATCGCGATGTTCTCGACCGCGACGAAAAACGCATCCACGGATCAGTCACGATTGGGATAGAGGTCGTACTCCCGCTCGTCGAGAAAGAGCCTTTCAACCTTCATGCGCCGCTCTGAGGTATCCGCCGAGGGCTCGCCGATCGCGCGGATCTCAACGCCTTCCGCAAGGTCGCCGTCCTTCAGGCCGGCGCGCTCGTTGCGCCAGGGCTGACCGACCTCGAGGGTCCAGACCTCGC
>JAKSDN010001147.1 GCA_022360075.1 Kiloniellales bacterium
AGCTCAGGATGAGGCAAGACATTGCAAAGATTGACCTCATGCTGAGCCTAGTCGAAGCACGAGGTCAATCATGAATTCGACTCCTTCACCAACCCGCTAGTTCAGCGTCTTGTATTCCTCGGCCAGATCCGCCTTGGCTGCGGCGATTGCGGTCTCGAACTTGTCCAGCCATTCGGTGCCGAACTTGTCCTTGTACCAGCCCTTGAGAGGTGCCGCGGCCTCGACGAACTGGGCCTTCTCCTCCGGACTCGGCACGTAGACGGTGCCGCCGGCCTCCTTGAATTCTTCGTAGGCCTCGATCTGGCGCCGTTTGGGGAAGGCCAGGGTGACGTTGCGCAGATGCGCGAAGCCGTCATGCACGATCTGCCGATGGCGCTCGGAGAGCCCCATGAAGGCTTCGT
Source organism: Kiloniellales bacterium (assembly GCA_022360075.1). Next base: position 402 of record JAKSDN010001147.1, read on the forward strand.
TGTTCATCCACCACAGCGCCGCCATGTAGGCGTGGCCGTCGAGGGTGATGTGCTTGACATGCTCGTGGAACTTCATGCCGACGATGTCGGTGATGCCGTTCTTCGAGCCGTCGACCACACCGGTGGCCAGCGAGGTGTAGAGCTCCGGCCAGGGGATCGGGGTCGGGCTGCCGCCGAGCAGCTTGACCAGCTCGATCTGAAGCTCGGAGTTGATGGTGCGGAGCTTCAGGCCCTTGATGTCGCCCGGCGTTTTCACCTGCTTCTTGGTGTTGGCGATGTTCCGCCAGCCGCCGGTGTTGGTCACCGTCATCAGGCGAATATTGCCCGTGCGCTCCAGCACGCCAACGCGGAGCTGATCCTTGAAGGGGCCCTCGAACACCTTTTCGGCGACCCGGTCGTCGACCAGAAGGTAGGGCAGGTCGAGAACCTGGATCTCGGGGAAGAGGTTGCCGAAGCCGCCGATCGTCGTCATGTGGATCTCGATGACTCCGGCCTGCAAGGCCTCCAGACACTCGCGCGGATTGCCGCAGAGCTGCCCGCCCGGATAGATCTCGACGGCGATGGCGCCGTTGCTCTGCGCCTCGACGAAGTCCTTGAAGACCAGCGAGCCGTCATAGTCCTCGTCCTCGGTGTTGCCGAGGAACACGATCTTCAAGGTCGCGTCGGCCGCCGAGGCGGGAGCGCCCGTCCCGGCGAGCATTGCCGCCGCGGCAAGAGCGCCGGCGAATGTGGTCCATTTTCTTAGAGCTCTCATCGTGTCAGTCCTCCTTGGTCGTTATGCAAGATATCGATCGATGGATGCGATCCTCTGGGTAACATATGGGCCATCACAGGAAGCCGAGCAGCCGCGGGAGCGTGAGCGACAGCGCCGGCACGAAGGTGATGAGGAAGATCACGGCGATCTCGATGGCCAGGAACGGCAGCATTTCGAGGGCGATGCGCTCGACCCGTTCTCCCGAGATGCTGGCCGAAACGAAGAGCACGAGGCCCATCGGCGGCGTCGCCAGCCCCACGGTCACGTTGACGCACATGATGATGGCGAAGTGCAGCGGATCGACGCCGAGCTCGACCATCGTCGGTCCCAGGATCGGCCCGAGGATCAGAATCGCCGGTCCGGCGTCGAGGAACATGCCGACAATGAACAACAGGATGTTGACGCAGAACAGCAGCACGTAAACGTTGTCGCTGATCGACAGCACCATCTGGGTCAGGATCCGCGGCGCCCCCGAAAGACTGACGACGGAGGCGAAGGACACCGCCGCCCCCACCAGCAACAGGATGACCCCCGAGGACACAGCCGCGTTGGCGAGGACGCCCGGCAGTTCCCGAAGAGTCAGCGTACGCTGTATGAGCAAGCTGAGAAGCAGTGCGTAGCCCACGGCGACGGCCGCCGCCTCGGTCGGGGTGAAGGCGCCCGTGAGGATTCCGCCGAGCAGAATGACCGGCGTCAGCAGGGGCAGAAACCCCTGGCCAATGGCGGATCCCCGTTCCCTGAAAGTCGCCGGACGACTCGCCACGGGATAATTGCGCTTCCTAGCCAGATAGCTGGTCATCAGCATCAGCCCGCCGCCGACCATCAGCCCCGGAATGAACCCCGCGGCGAACAGGCCGCCCACCGAGACGTCC
>JAKSDN010000847.1 GCA_022360075.1 Kiloniellales bacterium
ACGAAGTTCCTGGTGAGCGAGGCCCTGGCCTCCGATCGGCCCATGACCTTCCTGTCGGCGGAGAACCTGACGGGCAACTGGGACCCCTCGTCCCACACGACGCTCGCGCAGATCAACCTCGAGAGCTTCGTCTTCGGCTATCTGACGCGCGCGCCGATGCGCCCGGACAATCCGGACGAGCTGGTCATGGAGCTGGCGACCGACATGAAGATCGTCGATCAGCACACGATCGAGTTCAAGCTGCGCGAGGGCGTGACCTTCCACGACGGCAAGGCCTTCTCGGCCGAGGACGTGAAGGCGACCTACGAATACGCCTCGCAGCCGGACCGCCCGGCCCAATGGTATCCCGGACCCTGCAAGGTCGAGATCGTCGACGACCTGACCGTCCGCGTGAAGACCGACGAATACGGCTATCCCGCCAGCCTCTTCTGGTTCCTCTCGGCCTTCCTGCCGATCATGTCGGCCAAGGACATCGCCGACGGCACGGCGCTCTCGGCACGGCCGAACGGCACCGGCGCCTTCAAGTTCGCGCGCCAAGAGGGCAACACAACGGTGCTCGAGGCCTTCGACGGCTTCTACCTCGGCAAGCCCAAGCTGCCGGGCATCAACTTCAGCTTCGTCGGCGACGCCACGACGCGGACCCTGGCCCTGCTCTCCGGCGAGGCCGACATCATCGAGCGCCTGGAGGCCGAGCAGGTCGAGACCATCGAGGCCAAGGGCGGCTATGCGCTGAACAAGGCGATCTCGGTCGAGAACAAGTACCTCTGGTTTCGCTGCTCGAAGCCGCCTTTCAACGATTGGCGCCTGCGCCGGGCGGTCTGCCATGCGATCGACCGCGACATCATCCTCGACGTACTCGGTGTCTCGGGTCATCCCTCCAACGCCTTCATCTCGCCGGTCAAGTTCGGCTATGTCGATACGCCGAACTACCCCGCCTACGATCCCGCTCTTTGCCAGAAGTTCCTGGCCGAGGCCGGCTTCCCCAACGGGCAGGGCCTGCCGGAGCTTGAGTTCATCACCTCGGTCGGCTTCTATCCCAAGACCAAGGAGTACGGCGAGGTCATCACCGCGATGCTGCAGGAGCAGGGCTTCCCGGTGACGCTCAACGTCATGGAGGTCGCGGCCTGGAACGAGCGGCTCTACGACCGGCCCGGCGGCGGCCCCGGCCACATGATCGACTGCGGCTGGTCGACCGGCTCGCCCGAGCCCGACCTCGTGCTGCGCACGCACTTCCATTCCTCGTCCAAGCGCATCTGCGGCATCGAGGACCCGGATATCGACGCCGTGCTCGACAAGGAGCGCAACACGGTCGATCCGGCCGAGCGCAAGCGGGTTATCCAGGAAGAGGTCATGCCGCTTCTGGCCGAGCGCACGCCCGCCTTCTCGCTCTTCACCTCGGTCTTCATCCACGCCATGCGCGAGGACCTGAAGGGCCTGTACATCTATCCCAACGGTATGATGGACGCGAACAGCGCGGACTTCGCATAGGGCGCTCGACGGCCCTCCCGGCCCAGGGTCGTGCCGGGAGGGCCCGTCAGGGGTGAGGCCTCGACGTGTTCGTATTGGGTTTTCTCTTCCGGCGGCTGATCCAGGGGATCGTGATCATCTTCCTGGTCAGCTTCTTGATCTTCACGCTGCTGCGCGTGGTGCCGGGCGACCCGGCTCGGCTGATCGTCGGCGGCATGGCCCCGGACGAGGTGGTCGCCGAGAAGGCGGAGGAACTGGGCCTCAACGACCCGATCCCGGTGCAGTTCCTGCGCTACCTGGGCGGCCTCGTGCAGGGCGACCTCGGCAACTCCTTCATCCGGCCGAAGAGCGGCGCGAGTTTCGGCGGCGCGGCCTATGACGACCCGACGCGCGGCGAGCGGGCCGCCGTGCTCGACCTGATCGTCGATCATCTGCCGCTGACCTTGCAGCTCGCCGCTCTGGCGATCGTCTTCTGCCTGGTCATCTCCGTGCCGCTCGGCATCGCCGGCGGCCTCAATCCCGGGCGCTGGCAGGACCGGCTCGCCTTCTTCTCCGGCTCGCTCTTCGTCTCGGTGCCGAACTTCTGGCTGGGGATCGTCCTCACGCTGTTCTTCTCCGTGCAGCTCGGCTGGCTGCCGTCGATCGGCTACAAGGGCTTCATCTACACCGTGCTGCCGGCGCTGGTGCTGGCCATCGAGATCGCGCCCTTCGTGATCCGCACGCTGACGGTCTCCCTGGCGCAGGTGATGCAGGAGGAGTTCATCACCATCGCGCCGATCCGCGGCCTGCCGGCCTGGCGTATCGTCACCGCGCATGCCCTGCGCAACGCCTCGGTGCCGGTGATGAACCTCTTCGGCATTCAGCTCGGCACGCTGCTTGGCGGCGTTTTGGTCGTCGAGTACATTTTCGACTACCCCGGCCTGGGCCTGCTGACCATCAACGCCGTGCTGCAGCGTGACTTTCCCTTGATCCAAGGCATCGCCATCTGCATCAGCGCCATCTTCGTGCTGATCAACATCGTCGTCGATCTCGCGGCGACGGCGGTTGACCCGCGGCTGGAGTACTGACATGAGCCTGCTCTCCTCCTCGCCGGGCGATCCCTTGAGCCTGTCCGATACGCAGCAGGACCTCTCGCCAACCCAGCGCATGCTGCGCTTGGCCTGGTCCCGGCCCTCGTTCCGTTTCGGTTTCTTCGCCTTCGCGACGCTGTTGGTGCTGGCGCTGATCTATCCGGAGGTCAGCGGCATCGATCCGACCAAGATGAACTACCGCGAGCGCCTGGTGCCGCCGATCTTCCTAGGCGAGTGGACCTGGGCGCATCCCCTGGGCACCGATCAACTGGGCCGCGACGTCTTCGTGCGCTGCCTGGTCGGCCTGCGCTACTCGGTGCTGATCGGGGTCACCACGGTGATCCTGATGTTCCTCGTCGGCTGCGGCCTGGGCCTGGTCTCCGGCTTCAAGGGCGGCTGGATCGACACTGTCATCATGCGCCTGACCGACGCGCAGCTCTCGATCCCCATGATCATTCTCGCGATCTCGATCCTGGGCGTCTCGCGGCCGACAGTGCCGGCCATCATTCTGGTGCTGGGGCTGTCGGGATGGCCGCTCTACGCCCGCGTGGCCCGCAGCGTCACGCTGTCGGAGCGCAGCAAGGAGTACGTGCGCGGCGAGCGGGTCCTGGGCGCCTCGGACTGGCGGATCATGCTGCTCTTCGTGGCGCCGGCGGTGCTGCCGCCGATCGCCTTCGTCGCCGTGCTCGACGTGGCGCGGATGATGATCTTCGAATCGATCCTCGGCTTTCTCGGCCTCGGCGTGCAGCCGCCGACGCCGACCTTCGGCAACATCATCGCCGACGGCCGCAAGTACCTGATCAACGCCTGGTGGATCGCGACCATGCCGGGCCTGTTCTTGCTGGTCACGCTGACCAGCCTGAACCTCATGGGCGCGGCGATGGAGAGCGCCCGCAACCAGGTTCTGAAGGGACACGCCTAGTGTCGCTTGGCTCCAAGATCCTGGAAGTCCGCGATCTGACCGTTCTGCTGGACCGGCCGAAGGAGCACCGGACCATCCTGGACGGCGTGAGCTTCGACCTGCACGCCGGCGAAGTGCTGGGGATCATCGGCGAGGCCGGTTCCGGCAAGACCGTCCTCGCGCGGGCGCTGGTCTCCGGCCTATCCGAGCCCCTGAAGCTCGCCGGCGGCCGGGTCGATTACCGCGCGCGCGATCTGCTCTCCCTGCCGCCGGCGGAGCTGCGGCGCATCCGCGGCAACGAAATCGGCTACATCGGCGCCAATCCCACCGGCTCGCTCGACCCGACCGTGCCGATTGGCGAGCAGATCCTGGAAAAGCTGCGCTCGGTCCAGCCCCAGCTCTCCAAGGCCGAGGCGCGGGACCGCGTGCTGGAGGTCCTGACGGCCGTGCGCATCCCCTCGCCGGAGGTGCGCTTCCACGAGTTCCCCTTCCAGTTCAGCGGCGGCATGATGCAGCGCGTGATGATCGTCGACGCGCTGGTAACCAACCCGATCTTTCTGGTCGCCGACAACATCACCCAGGCGCTCGACGTCACGGTGGCGGCCCAGATCATTCGCCTGATCCAGGAGCTTCGCGAGAAGTTCTCGACGGCGATCGTCTTCATCTCCTCCTCCTTGCCGGTGGTCAGCGGCGTGGCCGACGAGATCCTGGTCATGCAGGGCGGCAAGATCGTCGAGCAGGCCGCGCCCGGACGCCTGACCGCGCGGCCCGAGCATCCCTACACCCGCTCGCTGCTACAGCGGCTGCCGCGCATCTGGGGCCCGGAGATCGAGGCGCCGCGCGCCGAGCCGTCCCCGCCCTTGCTCGAGGTGGTCGATGTCGCCAAGACCTATCGCGTGCGCAAGAAGGGCAGCTTCGCCGGTCACAACGAGGTCAAGGCCGTGCGCGGCGTCAGCCTGGAGATCCGCGAGGGCGAGAACTTCGGCATCGTCGGCGAGTCCGGCTGCGGCAAGTCCACCCTGACCCGCCTGCTGGCCTGGCTGGAGAAGCCCGACCGCGGGCGCATCGCCTTCCAGGGCCGCGATCTCGGCGGCTTGGCGCCGCGCGAGCTGGTCGCCTTGCGCCGCTCCTTCCAACTGCTGCTGCAAGACCCCTATAGCTCCTTGCCGGCACGCATGCCGGTGGGGCGCATCATTGCCGAGCCGCTGCTGATCCACGGCGGCGGCGGCAAGGCGGCGGTGCGCGATCGGGTCATCGCGGCGATGGAGGAGGTCGGCCTCGACACTGCCTTGGAGAACCAGCTCACCGTCGGCCTCAGCGCCGGCCAGCGCCAGCGCATCAACATCGCCCGCGCCCTGGTGCTGGAGCCGAAGCTCCTGATTCTCGACGAGACGCTCTCGACGCTCGACCAGGTCGAACAGTCCAAGCTGCTCGCGCTCTTCGGGCGTCTGCAGCGCGACCACGGTTTCACCTACATCTTCATCTCCCACGACATGGCGCTGGTGCGCAAGGTCTGCCACCGGATCGCCGTCATGTACCTCGGTCGGGTCGTCGAGCTGGCCGACAACGCCACCCTGTTCGAGAGCCCCGGGCATCCCTATTCGCGCGCGCTGCTGAGCGCCGTGCCCACGCTGGACGACCATCCCTTCAAGGCCGAGGATCATCTGCTCGACGGCGAGCCGCCAAGCCCGGTCCACATTCCGAGAGGCTGCACCTTCCGCTCGCGCTGCCCGGTGGCCGTCGCGGACTGCGCCGTGAGCGATCCGGAGAACGTGCCTTGGTCGGACCAGGGCCTTGTCGCCTGTCACCTGGTCGGCCGGGCGCCGGATCCGCGACATAGGGGCGTTCCCCTGACTCCGAGAGGCGAGGAACATGCTCAATCGGCATAGGCGCGAGCACATTCTGGGCAAGCTTTCCGCCGAGCACCGCGTCTCGGTGATGGAGATGGCCCAGGCCCTCCAAGTCTCGGACGAGACGATCCGCCGCGATCTCAAGGACCTCGAGGCCGAGGGGCATCTGCGGCGCGTGCACGGCGGCGCCGTGCCGCTCGCGCCGATCCACGATCAGCCGATCGACGAGCGCTGGCGCAAGCGTGCCAAGGAGAAGGGGGTCATCGCGCGCCTGGCGCTCGAGCAGATCTCCGACGAGACGGTGATCTTCCTCGACACCGGCAGCACGACGCTCACCCTGGCGCGGCAGCTTTCGGGCTTCGCGAACCTCAAGCTCTACACGAACTCCCTCAAGATCGCCCAGGCGGCGAGCGCGCACCACGGCGTGAGCGTGCATCTGACGCCGGGACAGCTTCGCAAGGTCGAGCTCGATCTCGTGGGCTACGACGCCGTTTCCTACATCCAGCAGTTCTACTTCGACATCGCCTTCATGGGCGTTGCCGCGATCGACCTGGAGCGCGGCCTGATGGACTACGAGGAGGACGAGGCGCGCATTCGCCAGGCGCTGCTCAAGTTCTCGCGGTTGCGGGTCTTCCTCGCCGACAGCAGCAAGTTCGGCAAGACCGGCAACGTCCAGACCGCGCCGTTCTCGGAGATCGACCAGATCATCACGGAGACCCGGCCGCGCGACGAGTTCGTCGAGCGCATCGCCGGGGCGCAGGCGGAGCTGCTGCATGCCTGACGGTTTCGATCTCTCTGCCGATGCCTATGGCGCGCTCCACGCGCTGATGGCCAGCTTCGCGGCGATCGGCGCCACCGCCGACGGCGGCGTCACGCGCCTGGCGGCCAGCGCGGAGGACGGCCAGGCGAGGGATCTCCTGTGCCAGTGGCTGCGCGACCATGACTTCACCGTCAGAGTCGACGCCGTCGGCAACATCTTCGGCTGCCTGGATCTCGGTTCCGGTGCGGACGAGGGCGCCGTCTACTGCGGCTCACACATCGACAGCCAGCCGAACGGCGGACGCTTCGACGGCACCTACGGCGTGGTGGCGGCCTGCTGCGCCGCTTTGGCGGTCAGGCGGGCGATCGAGAGCGGCGCGTTCGAGCCGCGCTGTCGCTATCTCGTGGTCGTGGCCTGGACCAATGAGGAGGGCGCGCGCTTCCAGCCGAGCCTGCTCGGTAGCAGCGTCTTCACCGGAAAGCTGCCGACTGAGCAGGCGCTGGCGGTGACCGACGGTGCGGGCATCACGCTCGCGGCAGCGTTGGCGGAGATCGGCTACCGGGGTGGCGACGCGCCGCCTCCCGATCCGGAGCACTACGTCGAGCTGCACGTCGAGCAGGGGGCAGAGCTGGAGCGCGCGGGCCGTCACGTCGGCGTCGTTACGCACTGCTGGGGTGCGCGCAAGTTCCAGACGCGCTTTTACGGCAAGCCGGATCACACCGGCCCGACGCCGATGGCGCAGCGCCGCGATGCCTTGCGCGCCGCGGGCCTGTTGATCGCCGAGGTCAGCGAGCATGCGCTGGCCTCGGACGGTCGCCTGCATGGCTCGGTTGGTCGGATCCTGGTCGAGCCCAACTCGCCGAACGTGGTGCCGCACAGTGCCACCCTTTGGGTCGAGCTGCGCGCCGGCGAGGAGCAAGTCCTGGATGACGCCGAGCGCCGCTTTCACTCGGCGCTCGACCGCATTTGCGAGACGACCGGCTGCCGCGCTGAGATCGAGCAATGCTCCAGGCGGACAGCTCAGGCCTTCGACGCCAATGGGGTCGAGTTGGCGCGCGGCGCCCTCGAAGCCGTCGGTCTCGATGCCATGGCCATGCCCACCATCGCCGGGCACGACGCCCTGGCCATCCAGGAGCGCTTTCCCGCCATTCTTCTGTTCGTGCCGAGCGTCGGCGGCGTAAGCCATTCCCCGGAGGAGTTCACCGAGAATGGCGACCTGGAGACGGGGCTGAAGGCCTTGGTCGCCGTCCTTTTCCGCCTGTTGTTCGGGGCGAAGGGAGATGCCGGCCGAGGAATTGGAGGAAGCGCATGAAAGCGATTGGTGAGGCGAGCAACGAACTGGAGCGCATGGTCGAAGATGCCATCGCTTCGGTCGGGGATTGGCAGGGGCGCGAGATCCGCTACGCGCCGGCGGCGGCCTCCGTCGTCTCGCCCATTCATCGCGCGGTGGAGAGCGCCTGCTTCGACGTGGCGGCCGGCGACGAGTCGATTTTCCTGAAGCTCCGCTATCCGGACATGGCGGAGTTCTTCGACGATACGGCCGTTGCCGAGAGTACCCGCCTGGCGGCGGAGTCCGGCGTCGCCCCCTCGCTGCGCCACAGCGATCCAGCCCGCGGCCTGCTCGCGCTCGACCGCCTCGGCGAGGGCTGGCGCTGGGGCCGGGTCGACGACTTCGCCGAACCGTCCGTGTTGGAAGCTGTCGTCAAGGCAAAGGCCAAGCTCCACGAAGGGCCGGCTTTCCCGTGTACTTCGAGCGTCTTCGAGACGATCGAACGCTATTGGCAGATGGTCGGGCGGAAGCGGGTCTCGGTGCCGGCCGACGTGCCGGCATTGCTCGCGCGAGTCCGGGAGATCGGCGAGGCGATCAAGGCCGCCGGCGTCGATCAGCGTCCCTGTCACGGCGACGGCGTCGCCTCCAACGTCATGCTTGGCCCGGAAGGCGCGGTTCAGCTCGTCGATTTCGACATGGCGGCCAATACGGACCCGTACTACGACCTCGGCAGCCTCATGGTCGAGGCCTTCCAGTTCGCCGAGGACGCGCGCCGGATCCTGGAGATCTACGAGGGCGCATTCGTGGAGGCGCTCTACAACCGCTGCCGCCTTTACGGCATCGCCGACGATCTGATGTGGGCGCTCTGGGGCTTCATCAGCTTCGCGCAATCGCCGCGCAAGGAGGTCGAGTTCACCAAGTACGCCGAGTGGCGTTTGCTGCGCTGCCGCTGGCAGCTCGGCGACCCGGACTTCGAGCATTGGACGAGCCGGCTCTGACAGGGGAGGCGCCGACATGATCCGCAAGACTCTGGGGCAGGGAACGACGCCAGCCGAGAAGGACATCGAGGCGGTTCTGGCGCGCGTCGACGACTGGAACGGCGCCGAGCTGTCCTACGAGCCGGTCGGCGGCGGCATCAGCAACGCCAACTGGCGCGTCCACCTGGCCGGTCGGGAGATCTCCTATTTCGTCAAGGTTCCCGGCAAGGGCACCGAGCGTTTCATCGACCGCGCCGCCGCGCACGATGCCAGCGTCAAGGCCCATGCGGCCGGCGTCGGGGCCAAGGTCTGCGGTTTCCTCGCGGACTCCGGCGTCGAGATCTTCGAGTTTATGGACGGCATGCGCACCTCGAC